>NZ_OY782757.1:2197500-2410000 GCF_963678185.1 uncultured Tolumonas sp. | reverse complement strand
TAGGGGTGAAAGGCCAATCAAACTCGGAGATATCTGGTTCTCCCCGAAAGCTATTTAGGTAGCGCCTCGGACGAATACTACTGGGGGTAGAGCACTGTTTCGACTAGGGGGTCATCCCGACTTACCAACTCGATGCAAACTCCGAATACCAGTAAGTACTATCCGGGAGACACACGGCGGGTGCTAACGTCCGTCGTGAAGAGGGAAACAACCCAGACCGCCAGCTAAGGTCCCAAAGTACTAGTTAAGTGGGAAACGATGTGGGAAGGCTTAGACAGCTAGGATGTTGGCTTAGAAGCAGCCATCATTTAAAGAAAGCGTAATAGCTCACTAGTCGAGTCGGCCTGCGCGGAAGATGTAACGGGGCTAAACTAGTCACCGAAGCTGCGGATTTGCACGTAAGTGCAAGTGGTAGGGGAGCGTTCTGTAAGTCTGTGAAGGTGTGTGGTAACGCATGCTGGAGATATCAGAAGTGCGAATGCTGACGTGAGTAACGTTAAAGGGAGTGAAAGACTCCCTCGCCGGAAGACCAAGGGTTCCTGTCCAACGTTAATCGGGGCAGGGTGAGTCGACCCCTAAGGCGAGGCTGAAAGGCGTAGTCGATGGGAAGCGGGTTAATATTCCTGCACTTTTTGTAACTGCGATGAGGGGACGGAGAAGGCTAAGTAAGCCAGCGGTTGGTAGTGCTGGTGAAAGGTGGTAGGGATGTACGGTAGGCAAATCCGCTGTACTTTATTCCGAGAGCCGAGACGAAGTGACTACGGTCATGAAGTTACTGATGCCACGCTTCCAGGAAAAGCCTCTAAGCTTCAGGTTACAAAGAATCGTACCCCAAACCAACACTGGTGGTCAGGTAGAGAATACCAAGGCGCTTGAGAGAACTCGGGTGAAGGAACTAGGCAAAATAGTACCGTAACTTCGGGAGAAGGTACGCTGTTGTTGGTGAAGGAACTTGCTTCTGGAGCTAATGGCAGCCGCAGTGACCAGATGGCTGGGACTGTTTAACAAAAACACAGCACTCTGCAAACACGAAAGTGGACGTATAGGGTGTGACACCTGCCCGGTGCCGGAAGGTTAATTGATGGGGTTAGCGCAAGCGAAGCTCTTGATCGAAGCCCCGGTAAACGGCGGCCGTAACTATAACGGTCCTAAGGTAGCGAAATTCCTTGTCGGGTAAGTTCCGACCTGCACGAATGGTGTAACCATGGCCATGCTGTCTCCACCCGAGACTCAGTGAAATCGAATTCGCCGTGAAGATGCGGTGTACCCGCGGCTAGACGGAAAGACCCCGTGAACCTTTACTATAGCTTGACACTGAACATTGAACCTACCTGTGTAGGATAGGTGGGAGGCTTTGAAGTGATGACGCTAGTTGTCATGGAGCCGTCCTTGAAATACCACCCTGGTATGTTTGATGTTCTAACCTCAACCCATTATCTGGGTCAGGGACAGTGTCTGGTGGGTAGTTTGACTGGGGCGGTCTCCTCCCAAAGAGTAACGGAGGAGCACGAAGGTGGGCTAATCACGGTCGGACATCGTGAGGTTAGTGCAATGGCATAAGCCCGCTTAACTGCGAGACGGACAGGTCGAGCAGGTGCGAAAGCAGGTCATAGTGATCCGGTGGTTCTGAATGGAAGGGCCATCGCTCAACGGATAAAAGGTACTCCGGGGATAACAGGCTGATACCGCCCAAGAGTTCATATCGACGGCGGTGTTTGGCACCTCGATGTCGGCTCATCACATCCTGGGGCTGAAGTTGGTCCCAAGGGTATGGCTGTTCGCCATTTAAAGTGGTACGCGAGCTGGGTTCAGAACGTCGTGAGACAGTTCGGTCCCTATCTGCCGTGGGCGTTGGATGATTGAGTGGGGTTGCTCCTAGTACGAGAGGACCGGAGTGAACGAACCGCTGGTGTTCGGGTTGTCATGCCAATGGCACTGCCCGGTAGCTAAGTTCGGAAAAGATAACCGCTGAAAGCATCTAAGCGGGAAACTTGCCACGAGATGAGTCATCCCTAGGACTATAAGTCCTCTGAAGGGCCGTTGAAGACTACGACGTTGATAGGTGAGGTGTGTAAGTGTCGTGAGACATTGAGCTAACTCATACTAATGACCCGAGAGGCTTAACCATACAACACCCAAGTAGTTTTAAAGCGCTTGTTTGATTGATGAACTGATAAAGATTGACTAGGAATAGTCAACACAGCTTTCCAAGACTTATTGCTGAAGATGGTTAATAACAGCGATAAGGGAACCGAATATGCCTGGCGGCAATAGCGCGATGGAACCACCTGTACCCATGCCGAACACAGAAGTGAAACGTTGTAGCGCCGATGGTAGTGTGGCATTCGCCATGTGAGAGTAGGACACTGCCAGGCTCCTAATTGATGTGAAGACCTTGACTGGGTGACAACGGTTGAGCGAGCATAGAGAGAAAAGTGCGGAGTGGTAGTTCAGTCGGTTAGAATACCGGCCTGTCACGCCGGGGGTCGCGGGTTCGAGTCCCGTCCACTCCGCCAATACTTTGAAAAGCCCTGAGCTGACGCTCAGGGCTTTTTGCTATGCGGGCTACAGGAGCAGATATGCGAATACTGGTCGTGCGAAATGATAAGATTGGCGATTTTATGCTGGCTTGGCCCAGTTTTGCTATGTTAAAGCAGTCTTGTAACTGTCATATCACGGCTTTGGTTCCTAATTATACTGCTCCGTTAGCACACTTATGTCCTTGGATTGATAGCGTTATCATTGATCCGGGAAAGAATGTATCTAAAGAACAGCAAACGTTGTTATTGACACAGATTAAAGGTCAATTTGACGCGGCTATCACACTATTTTCAACCGGACGAATTGGTTGGTTATTATGGCGAGCTAAAATTCCTTACCGTTTGGCTCCCGCAACGAAGTTGGCTCAACTTTTTTACAATCACCGTTTGATACAGCGACGATCTCACTCAGAAAAGCCAGAATATCAGTACAATCTTGACCTGATTCGTCTTTTTTTAGCTGATCATCAATGGAATATTGTTGAGCCTGAAGCACCATATTTAGTTTTTCCAAGAGAGCTATTGTCACAAGTTCGCTTGGAAACAGCTCAGGCATTAAATATCGTATCCTCATCATCGTGGGTTATGGTGCATTGCGGTAGTGGTGGGTCGGCAAATAATTTATCAGTGGCGCAATATGCTGAATTGGTTGTTTGTTTATATAAATATCATCCTGAACGCCATTTTTTGTTAACTGCAGGCCCAGGGGAAGAAGAAAAGACCAATGAATTAGCAGAACTGCTACGAAATATGGGTGTTCCAGTTACAGTTTATGTTTCTCGTGATGGTTTAGTTCGTTTTGCTCAGGTATTGGCGAATGCAGAATTGTTTATTGCTGGGAGTACCGGGCCATTGCACATGGCTTCTGCGCTGGATGTTCCAACGGTTGGTTTTTTTCCCCAACGCCGTTCTGCGACACCTCTGCGTTGGCGGCCATTGAATAGCGAAGGGCGTCACCTAGCTTTTTCTCCGCCAGAAGGTGAGTTCAGTGAACAGAATATGGGGCTGTTGAATATGCCTCAATGTGCCGATGCCATCCGACTTTGGTGGTGTGGCTGGATGCATTAACTTCTGCTGGCGGTAAACATTATTTGTTCTGTTTATTTTGATTACGTAACCACAGATCAGCATATTTCACGAAAGTGGAGTGTGCTGATAAGACGGAAAGTAAAAAGCCTGCTTTACCATCGAGAAAACCAGCCCGAAGGATATACATCCGGCTAAAGCAGCCAAGAGCATGCAGTATACCTTGTAATAAACTGCTACTTTTGCTCTTGGCCTCTCTACCATCGGCCCATGCTTTTGCATAGCGAGCTGATTTCACCAGATAATGTTCCAAATCTTTGTAAGGGATATGTACCAGATCACCATGTAAAGGCTGAAGCTGCATACTGGCAGTAATCTCTACTTTTTCATGCACTAATGCTGCGTTGTAGCTGGTTAATTTGGTCGGATATAAACGGATCACGCGATCTGGATACCAGCCGCAATGGCGAATATAACGACCAAAAACCCAGTTCAGTCGGGGGATGGTATAGGCTGTACTACGATCTGGCTGTTGCAAGACGGCTTTGATACTTTGTTGTAGTTCAGGTGTGACTCGTTCGTCGGCATCTAGCCAGAAGCACCAATCGGCAGTGACGCGTTGCTGAGCCATTTGGCGTTGGCGGCCATAACCTTGCCAAATTGGCTCTATGTCATAGCGGGCATTAAATTCAGCGGCAATTTCTGCGGTGTTATCACTGCTGCCAGAGTCGAGAATAATAATTTCATCCACCCATCCCACAACTGATTGTAAACAGGCACGCAGATTGTCCCCTTCATTTTTGACAATTAATACAGCGGCAATTGTTGCGTTAGTCATGCTTGGTCTCTTCTGCTAATGGATAATCGCCAAGTAGTGTATCAAACGCAACTTTAACCAGTTCAATGCTGATTTGTTGCATAGCTTGGTCATCTTTGAGCCGAGTACGCCAAGCCAATTTAGACAGTGATCTGCCGGTTTGTTGCGTGATGAGTTTTTCATAAACACTGACAACATACTGCCGACAGTGATAAGGACCAGTACGTTGTGGATTATGGTGAGCGTATAAACCAAGCACTGGTACCCCTGCTGCGGTTGCCATATGTGTGGGGCCAGTATCGGGTGCTAAGACCAGATGAGATTGCTTTATTAGTGCCATTAGCTGTTTTAGATTGGTTTTTCCAATCAAATTACGCGGTGTATTTTGGCATTGGCTGATTATTTCTTGCGCCATGACTTGTTCGGCTGCACTTGGCCCACCGCACAAGAAAACTTGCAGGCCTTTGTTGGCTGCATGGTCTACAAGTGCGGCATAACCGGCAGTCGTCCAGTTTTTAAATGCTTTACTTGCCGCAGGGCTAATCAGCAGGGTTGGCTTGCCATTAATTTGTTTTCGAGCCCAATCGTCGTCGATGTCTGAGGTAGGGATAAACCATTTAGGTGTCAGATCACGAATACCCAGCTCTTGTGCAAAAGCCATAAAACCATCAAGCACATGAGGGGATTCAGGCGATTTCACTTTGCAATTAGTGAAATATTGCTGGCCATCACCTGCACGTTGTTGATCAAAACCTAACACGGTTTTGGCTCTGATCCCCAATCGCAATAAACTGGCGCGCAAAGCACTTTGCATATGCAATAAGGCATCAAACCGGATATGTCGTAGTTGGCGCCAGATTTGCCAATATCCATGAAACCCTGCTTTTTTATCAAAAGGGATCACGTTAATACCAGGTAGATCGCCTAGCAATTGCGCTTCTAATTTGCCCATGATCCAGACTATTCGTGTTTCAGGCCATTGACGTTGGATGGCTTGCACCATCGCAACAGCATGAACACAGTCGCCAATGGCAGAAAGACGGATCAGGCACAGGGTTTTCGGTGGCACAGAAAAAAGAGGCATGGTTGGACTGAACAAATTAGCGATGGCGGTATTATGCGGATCACGACAAAAATTGTAAAACAACAAACCAGATATGAAACACTTCTCTGTAAAAGATATCTGCGTGATTCACCTCTGTTTTTTCTTATCTTTAGTCTACCGAGGAGGCACATTTTTAAATAAACATGGCACAATCGTTACTTAATGTGCATTGGTGTTTTTTATGAAAACCGCAGTAAAGGGATCAAGTGTTGTGAGATATTTGGTAGTGCAGACCAAACAAATCGGTGATGTATTGGTATCTACGGCACTGTGCGATAATTTAAAGAAGAATGATCCAACCAGCGAAGTGCATTATCTGGTGATGGATTATTGTGCTGGAATGGCACAAGGTGATCCCTATATTGATAAGTTGATCGTCATTGATAAATCACAGCGCAATAACTGGCGTTATCTCTGGCGCTTGATGATGCAATTACGTCAGCAGCACTATGATGTCGTCATTAATAGCCAGGGACAAATGATTGGATTACTGACCTGTTTGTTCAGTGGTGTTAAGACGCGCATTGGCTTTGATTCTTTTCCATGGCGGTTAGGACATAACAGGGTTGTTCGTTTTGGTTTGGATACCGAACATCAAGGTAATTGTTCTATGCTGGATGATCGGTTTTCATTATTGAAACCGCTTAAGCTGGCGAAAGAAGATCGTAATTATCATCTCTGGTTGTCAGATATTGAAAAGGTGCTGGCTAAGAAAACATTATCAGCTGCCGGCATTGACCTGCAACGTCCACTGATTGCATTAGGTGTTAATTCCTTGGGGAGCTATAAACGCTGGCCTATCGATTATTTTGCCCAATTAGCTCAATGGCTGATTGAACAGTACTGTGCTCAGATTTTGGTGTATGCAGCACCGAATGAGCGAGACTATAACTATCAATTACGTCACTTATTACCCACACATTTACAAGCAATGGTATTTGATCACATTGATACGGCTTCTATCCGGGAATTAGCCGGATTACTGAGTCATTGCCAATTATTTTTGGGTAACGACACCGGCCCTCGGCATATTGCACAGGCACTGGATATCCCATTACTGACTATAGTGGCACCGAAAGGAGCCAAGAACATCGCCAATCCGCTTAACCATCCACGTTTTCAAGCAATCGATGTATGGGATGTGTTGGGTGAACAGCAAAAACAGCAACTGTTACCGACATTACAACGAGATGGATCTGATCAGGAACTGTTCCGTCAATTGACACCGCAACATGTTATTCCAGTTGTTAGTGCATTGATTGATAAACAATGCCGGATAACAAAGGCTTGAGTAAATTGCACCTATCGTTATCCGTTCAATGATCTATTTAAGCGCCGATAATGCTTGCCAAACTTGATTGGGATGTAGTTCTTTCAGACATTTAAGATGGCCGTATGGACATTCCCGTTTAAAACAAGGTCGGCACTCAATATCGGTATGTACTATCTGTACCTTTTGGCTGAGCGGCGGTGTGTAACCTGGAGAGGTAGAGCCATAAACGGCAACTAGCGGTGTGTTCACTGCCGCGGCAATATGCATCAGACCAGAGTCATTACTCACCACTTTTGTACAAGCAGCCAAGAGATCAATGGCTTCGGTCAGACTGGTATTTCCAGCTAATAAATGACAATGCGTTTGCAGCTCTTCGGGCAGATATTGTCGAATAGTATTGGCTACCGGCTGATCTTTTTGAGAGCCAAATATCCACACCTCGCCGCCGTCGGCAATCCATTGGTTTGCTATCGCTGCATAATGCTCTTCTGGCCAGCGTTTTGATGGCCCAAATTCAGCACCGGGGCAGAGGCCCAGGACTGGTTTATCCAAGTTAACGTTTAACCGAGACATTGCAGCTTGTTGCTGCGCTTTATCGACCTGTAATGTGGGATAAGGGATCTCTAGGATATCTTTTTCGGAGTGCATTTTCTGGCGAGCAAATGCCAACGCGATGTAACGTTGCACCATCAACGGGAATGCTTTTTTATTATTCCGTAAGTCGTTCAGCAAACCATACCGACTTTCGCCTTTCCAGCCAGTACGTTTAGGTATTTGAGCAAAGAGAGGGATCAGAGCCGATTTCAGTGAATTGGGTAAAACAATGGACTGAGTATACTGGTTTTTTTTAAGCTCTCGCCCCAGTCTCCAGCGAGCCGTTAATTTGAAATCTCCATGGCTTAGCGGCATTTCGATGGCTTGATCGATCTGTGGCATACGGGCCAGCAAAGGTAGACACCAGCGTGGTGCCATGACGTGGAGTTCTATATCGGGTTGCTGCTTTTTTAAGGTGATATAGAGACTTTGCGACATCACCATATCGCCGACCCAGGATGGGCCGATAATGAGTGTTTTCATGTACCTAAAGATTCCGAAATACTGGTCATCAGCCAAGAGGATTTCACTGATAATCTCTGTTTACCTAAATTTGAAAAATTCTTTTTGCCACTCATATAAGTAACCCGCAAGACCTTTTCCTTTTGCTTTCAGAAAAACAAGATGCTTGGCGTCTTTCCAGCTGTGTTGAAACCAGTGTGTCACATATCGTTTTTGTGGCGGAGAAAAATGGATGGACTCACACTGATAACTATAAAAAAAGTGCTGAGGTGCCAGTAAAATACGATCAGAAACATGCGGACTCTGTTCTGTCACAAGCCAGGTCATAATCTCTGGTCCCATATAGAGAGGAGACGTCATGATGTCTTTTTCGTAAAACCTGACTAGAGCAGCCAGCACTTCAGAGTTTCTTCGGGCATAGATGGCGGCTGTACCTAGACGCTCACCTTCTTCATAGCCGACGCAGAAATCAATGTTCTGAAACAACGGGAACGGATCGGTATTTATGGTGACATCGGTATCAAGATAAAATCCACCCTCTTCCGACAAGATTTTAAGGCGTAAATAATCGGTGACAAAAGCAAACAGTCCTTTTTCATAGCACTTTCTGGCAAAAGTACAGTTGTTTATCCACGCTTTTATTTGGAGATCACTATCTAACCACAGTTTATAGTCGTAGCCTTGCTTTCTCCAGTCATCAATGCACACATGCGCTAGTAAGGGTAATTTTTCTCCCAGCCAGATCGCGTGTATTTTTTTTTCAGAATAATTATCCATGGCTAACGTTGATTTTTGATATTCCATACAAGCATTCTCATAAACCGGTAGAAACGGTACAGTTCTCTCGTCAATTTAAAGGGAAGCGGGACTTTTTTTAGCGGTACCCGATTTTGAATATCACTTCCCATGTCACGCGGACTGTATATGGCATAAGGGATAATGCCTGTACATAAGAGACCGGTACGATAAGATTCACCGATATAATTATCTACAGAGCATAACCAGCGTTTACTGTGTTGTAATAATCGTTTTGCTCCTTGCGGAGAGATGCTGTAGCCTGTTGTCCAGCATGAGTTGTTATGCCAGAAAACGATTTGGGCGTTATTAATTATCTCCCGAGGTGTTGCCGTACTAATCTGCGGTTCGACCTTAATGTACTCATATTTATTATGTACGCTATCAAGTGTGGCAAGCACATCAGAAAAATACTGAGTAGGAAGAAAATCATCCTCGAGTATTAACATTGGCTCATTCAGTTCCAGACACTTTTCCCAGAGCAAATAATGACTGGCATAGCAGCCTTTTTCTCCCGGTGTCAAGGGACGGCTTCTGAAAATATTACGATGAAAATCATCTGGAAGGCTTGCAAGTCGTTCCGGTAGACCATTGAACCCATTAATAGCATCAAAAAATTCAAAATGGATGTGCATTTCATCCATGACTCTCTGGACGCGTTTTCGTCGTTCAGTCGCAGAGGTTAAACTAATAACGAATATTTTCATTTCGAGCCTCTAAATAAGCACTATATTCTTTCTGTAGTATTACAGAATAGAGGACACCAACGAAAACACTGAATACCCATTGACCGGCTCTGTAATAAAAGAAAGATTCAAAGTTGTTGATAATAATCCAATAAATGAAGAAGGAAACACAAAGAGCTTTCGTATAAAAAGACGATGAGTCTGAGCTAACGACTTTCTTCAGGATGTAAATCCAGGATACATAGAGAGTGAAAAAGCCCAGTATGCCCCAAGAAACAAGGGTTTCAATATTGGAATTATGTAAGTGCCTAAACTCTCTGGTTATATAATCTGGCAATGTATGAGATGTCGTGATGACATATGTTTGACTGCCAAATCCGGTGCCAAAAAATGGATGAGCCTGGATCCATTTTCCTGCCTCCATCCATGATTTCAATCTGACGCCAATGCTGAAATCTTTTACCTCCTGCCAATGAAAGGTTAGCATGGCATGCAAATCACTAGCATGAACAAACCCAACTAGGATACGCTGCCGTACAAAGGGAACTTGATAAAGAAAAAAGAACAGTGCAATAAAAATAACAGAACCGCGTAGAATCTTTTTAACAAAGAACTGCTTTTTATCTAGCAAAGCAAAAATAAAAAATGCCATAAGTGAAATAGTTATGGCCAACCAAGATTGCCTGGATTGCAAGATAATAGAAAATAAGCCAAACAAAAGTATCATTGCGACACAAAAAGTCAGTCTTATGGGCGAAAGAAGATGTTTATGAAATAATGTATAGATGACATAAAAAATAAAACAAGCACCGGTAATTAATGCTCCGTACTGAGCATTCCGGTAATGAAAGTTAACTCTGACCCCATTGAGTCCGTTTTTTGTTTCAGATAATACAGAAGAATGATAGGCAAAAGTAAATATGACGCCTAGAGTGAATGCAAACAAAACCAAATTTGCTCTTTTCTCATTGCCTTTTAGCCAGAAAGCCACACAAAAAAAGAAAAACAGATATGCTAGAGATTTCAGCACTGGAACGGGAGATGCTAAATCTGGGATATAATATTTTGATGATATCCAACTCAATATTTGGGCGATCAATGCCAGCAATAGCATCCTGAATATAAAATTCTTGATAAAGAAACGCCACTCTAAGACTATTATTAATAATGTAAAAGAAACAATAATAGTTTGTGAAATATCAGCAATTAGTTGAATAGATTCTTTGAATAGCGAAAATGAAAGGATGTTTATAAAAATAAACATCCCAAGGTGATCGCTATATAAAAAACGACACAACGAACTTCTATCAATCAGTGTATTTTTTTTGATCGTCAGCAAAACCAGATACTCTCAATTAAATTTTCTAAAAACATAATTACCGCGAATTTTTCGCCATAAACCAAAAGCATCGGTTTTCGGGAAAATCGCAATCCGGCGAATGGCCAGATTATCTTGGTGTATAGCTAATGGACCAGAGTTGGTAGCTACGGCAAAAGGATAACCCGCTTCAGCAACTAAATTTTTACTCTGCTCGTTATAATCACCATAAGGATAAGCAAATGAAATTAATGTTTTTCCGAGTAGTTGCTCCAGCACTTTTTTATTTTCAACAATTTGATGGTGCTGTTCGGTTGCGGTTAATTTGCTGAGGCGTGGGTGTGTCAGTGTATGGCCGCCGATTTCGACATAACCGCTGTTAGCCATTTGTTTTAACTCATCTGGCGTCATCAGCGGCACCGGGCGATCTGGGTTTTCGGTGACATCGACGTCCCAGCGATTATGGTTTTCACCACTGACGGCATAGATGACGGCTTTGAAATTGTATTTTTTCAGCAACGGCAACAATAGGGTGAGATTATCGCGATAACCATCGTCCACAGTAATGATAATGAATTTTTTATCCGGTTGCAGACGGTGAATAAAACCATGCTCTGCCAGATCCTGAAAAGTCAGTGTTTCATAACCGAGCCATTTTAGCAGTTTGAAATGTTTTTCCAGCATGCTGACGGGTAACCAGGTGCCGTGCACACCTTTTTCGGAATCGTGTTGGATAAAACGGTGGTACATAATGACCGGCACTTCACGCTGGTGAGTGTAGATGTAAGCATCCTGATACACCTGCTCCAGCTTGGTGACAATACGATTCAGATCATATTCCTGCTGGATCTGTTGTCTTACATGGTTATCGGTTTGCTGTAATGCAATGCCACTTTCAATTTCATCGATAAGTGCTGGAAAATCGATATCGAGGTCTTTCGGGCCTATGTCGCCAAAGTTGCTAGCTAGCGCCTGCGGCAAATTGTCTTGCGTAATGACCCCGATCGCTTTGGCTTCACCAATCGCCAGGGTTGGGCGGCCACACAGCAGTGATTCCATTGCCACACGGCCAGCACCGATCACCAGATCAGCCTGTTGCATACGGGCTGGAATGTCTTGTACGTAACCGACAAATTCGACGCTGTTTTGAAAGCGTTGGAAACGCTCGGTGACCTGGCTGCCACTGATCACTTGCACTCGGTAACGATTCAGATCGATCACCTCATCAAGCAAACGGTAACAGACATCACCTTTTGGGCCCGTTAGACGGCCGACAATGATGATCAGTGGTTTGTCGTTGTGTGGTGGTGCAATGGCGGTGAATTTTTCCGTTTCTATTCCGTTACGAATGACATGGATCTGGTCGGCGGAAACGCCTAATGAATCAATCAACTGTTGCTTGATATCTTCACATACGGCAACTGCAGCATAACCTAACGCATGAAATGCTTTGCGTGAGGCATGTACGGGCTGACGGCCGTGTACGGTAGTGATCATCGGCGTGCCGGTGAGTTTACAGGCGATATAACTGCTCCAACCGGAAGCGCGGCTATGCGCGTGTACCAGTTGGATGTTGTGTTTTTTTATCAGCCAAATCAGATAGGCCACATGCCAGAAGCGGCGCGGAATACTGCGTTTATTAAAACGCAGCTTAAAAAAAGTGCCCTGTGTGGGTTTAGTCAGCGTGTCGGAAACGAAAAAGACCCGATGGCTTTTTTCGATCAGTTTGTCACCGATAGTGGTGGCATACACTTCCGCACCAGTTACTTCTAACTGGGAGAGGGCCATCAGGATATTCATGCAATCAATCTCGCAACTGCGGGGCCTGAGACCCCCAACAACAGGGTTATTTGTTTAACCAAGCCATGTATTCAGCGACACCTTCTGCAACGGTGCGGAATTTCACGTCACAGCCGGTGGCGCGCAGCTTGGTGAGATCGGCCTGCGTGTAGCTCTGGTAACGGCCTTTCAGGTGCTCTGGGAACGGAATGTATTCAATTTCACCTTTACCGTGGTGTTTGATGACAGCTTCTGCCACGTTCTGGAATGGTTCGGCTTTGCCAGTACCGCAGTTGAATATGCCGGATTTGTCGGGGTGGTTCATAAACCACAGTACTACTTTGGCGACATCTTCCACGTAGATGAAGTCTCGCGTCTGACCGCCATTTGGGAAGCCGTCACAACCTTCGAACAGTTTGACGTTTTCGCCTTTCAGCACCTGATTGTTTAGGTGGAACGCGACACTGGCCATGCTGCCTTTATGCTGTTCACGCGGGCCATAGACGTTGAAGTATTTCAGACCAACGATCTGCAGATCGGTTTCCGGCAGAATACGACGCACATATTCATCGAACAGGAATTTTGAGTAACCGTAAACGTTCAGCGGCTGTTCGAAGCGACGTTCTTCGATGAAGTTGTCATTGCGGCCACCGTAAGTAGCGGCAGATGAGGCGTAAATAAACTGCACGCCATATTCCAGGCAGTAGTGCAGCAGATCTTTGGAATATTCGTAGTTGACGTCCATGACGAACTTGCCGTTCCACTCGGTGGTGGCTGAGCAGGCGCCTTGGTGCAGAATGGCGCTGATGCCGCCCCACTCTTCGAAATGATCGCCGGAAACGATGCGGGCAATAAACTCGTCTTTATCAATGTAATCAGCTATATCGAGATCAACCAGATTGGCAAATTTGGTGCCGTCAGTCAGATCGTCAACCACGACGATGTCTTTACGACCCGCTTGGTTTAATGCTTTTACCAGATTACTGCCGATAAAACCGGCGCCACCAGTTACGATGATCATGTGCTATCGCCTCGCAGACGTTATCTAAAGATGCTCAGTGGCTACTGAGAATATGGCCCCAGTTTACCATATTTAACGCAGACTGCAGTTTGTTCTGCATTACACACCGGGTTCCGGATGCAGTCGGTGGCAGGCGCGTCCATCGGCATGGAACAGATGACAACGTTCGGCTGGAATACCAATTGCCAGTGGCACCCCTTCCGCCACCACAGCAACATCATGGTGGCGGTAAACCAGTGGTTCCACATAACCGGGTAGCTGCAGATGAATTTGGGTCTCATTGCCAAGCTGCTCGACCACCAGAATTTCACCATATAACTGATGCTGACTGTTATCGGCATCCAGCAAGTGTTCAGGGCGAATACCCAGCGTCATCGCTTCGCCGATCGCAACATTGCTGCCGTCGACCGTCAGCCAAAGACGGGTTTGCCCCATCAGTTCCACTTCTACCTGCTGTGGTTCCACGGCCAGCACGGTGACGGGCAGAAAATTCATTTTCGGGGAACCGATAAAGCCGGCGACAAAACGGTTAGCCGGGTAATGGTAGAGTTCGAGTGGTTTACCCACCTGAGAGATGGCGCCACCGTCCAGTACCACGATTTTATGTGCCAGTGTCATGGCTTCGATCTGATCGTGGGTAACGTAAATCATGGTGCAGCCCAGACGTTTGTGCAGTCGGGCCAGCTCAATGCGCATTTGCACCCGCAATGCGGCATCCAGATTGGATAGCGGTTCGTCGAGCAGGAATACATGCGGTTCTGCTACGAGGGTGCGACCAATCGCCACCCGTTGCCGTTGGCCGCCAGACAACGCTTTCGGCTGGCGATCCAGTAAGGTAGTGAGCTGCAAAATATCGGCGGCTTGTTGTACGCGCTGCTGAATTTCTATTTTGTGGGTACCGGCTAATTTTAGGCCAAACGACATATTGTCGGCCACACTCAGGTGCGGATAAAGCGCATACGATTGGAACACCATGCCGACACCGCGTTCGGCCGGCGGAATGTCATTCATGCGTTGTTCTCCGATCAGTAAATCACCGGCTGAGATATCTTCCAGACCGGCGATCATGCGCAGCAAGGTGGATTTGCCACAGCCAGACGGCCCAACAAACACGACAAATTCACCGTCGTTAATATCCAGATTGATATCTTTGGAAATAGTGACATCACCGAAGGTTTTACTGACATTACGCAGGATAACTCCCGCCATATCTGGCTCCTTACTGCTTGTTTTTGCTGGTGGAATGATCTTATTACACCGTTAGGTGAGAATAATGCCTTGAGTCGGAAGATGAAGAAATCCTGATAGTGTATTTTTGCGAAGCGGCGGGCTTTTCGGTAGATAGGCCTGCACTGATGGCAGGCCGTTTTACGCGGGGTTATTGTTTAATGCCGTGGCTGTACATTGTCCATGAAAGTGGTACGGGCTGAGCTTGAACCCAGTCGTTCGGCTTCTTGCAGCAGCGTTAAGGCTTGCGACAGATCACCACTTTTGAGCGCTTGGCGGATCTGCTGATTAAAGTAATTTTCGGTGGCGGGTAACAAAGCCGTTGTGGTTGCCGTTTTTTCAGTTGGCGCATTGGCCGCCGAAAGCGGTGTGGCAATGGCAGTGGTGTCATTATTGCCAATACTAATAGTGTCGTTGGTGCGTTCGGCGCTGATTTTCAGGCTAAGTTGGCCACCATTTACGTGTTGTGCCACGGGGTCGGGAATATCTGGTGGCTGGTTGCCGGTGGCTTTGGCATAGGCTTTTGACGCGCCTTGCAAGACAGTCTGCTGCTGTAAATCCCGCGGTGTGGTGTAGACCAGCAGATAGATACTTTTTTGCCCCGGTGCTGGTGAGAGCTTCAATGTACTTTCCAGACGATCACCGGTCAGCAGCGAGGCGGGTTGATAACTGAACTGGTTGCTGGGGTAAAACGCCGCAGGGCGTTGTTGTTGATCCAACACCAGCACGTTGGGAGCGAATACCTGTTTATCCTCGATCAGACTGCGTACCTGAATGGTCAGCGCGCCATGGTCGGCGGGTAATTGCAGTGCCAGCACTTTGCCACTGGCATTGGTAAAGGTGGCGGTTTGTCCGGTATTGGTCAGATCAAATTCCTGCGTTTGTCCGATCGAGGCCGGTTGCCAGTGTATGGTTTGTAACTGCGCCATGGTGAGCGCGGGCGCCGCAGAAGAATCGGTTGCGAAGGCGGAAAAGCTGGTTAGCGTCAAAGACAGGCAGAGTGCGAGCGCAGTGTGTTTCATAAGAGATCCTTACAAACAGCGATAAAGGAACGGAGAACAACCGGCTCCGCAGAGCCGGTTGACTGGGGAGATAACCGCAGTTTTTACCACCAGGCTTCGAATTGTGCGCCGAAGGTCAGCTGGTTGTCGTCAGCAGGGGTGCCCGCGCTGAATTTTTCGTTCCATTTTGCATAAGTGGTGTACAGACGGATCGCCGGACGAGCCCAGATGTTGTTACCGGCTTGCCATTGTTGCGCCAAGGTCACTTTATATTGATGGTTGGTTTCACCAGAGGCCTGATCTTTGACGTGGTCAAAACCAGTTTCCAACAAGGTACTCATGATCGGCGTCCATTTGTACATTGGACGGATACCCGCGCTGTACCAAGTGCTACCGCTGTTGTTATCCAGATCGGTTTTTTGATACAAACCAACGTACATCATTTCCCACTTGTCATTCAGGCTGATAGCGCCGTGATCGATGACGCGCACCATGCTGCCATTGTTGTTTACGCTGGAACCTTGTGCATGACCATTATTCCAGGAGGTCATGGAGTCGGTGGCGTATTGCACAACAAACTTGTTGAAGCCGCCCATTGCACTTTGCGTGTGTTCTGCAGTGAACATCTGGCCATTTTTCGATGCGCCATCTGCCAGTGTGTAATCTTTGGCAGTGTTGGCATGACCGACATCAACGCCCAGTTCCAGTGTGCCGCCTGGGTTGGTAGCTAGGCTGGCTAAACGTAAATCGAAGATATCGTTGTTGGTATCTTTGGTCTTAGTTTCGCCATTAATAAATGCGCTAGAACCACCGGTTTCGGTATCACGAGTTACCGCAGCTGAGAATTTACCAAAACCAGTATCAACATTTTCTAACCCAGCACCGGGGCCAGAAATATCCCAGTAGTAGAAGTCGATCATGTGCACATCATGACGCTGATAGAAGCGTTTACCGGCCCACAGATTGGCACCGGGCAGTGCGGCGATCAGGTTTTTCCCTTGTGCATTCATTTCACGGAATGCCGGAGTGGTTGATTCCCAGTCGTTTTGCTGTGACACGGAATAAGCGACGTTAGAGTCGATAGAAAATACCTGGTCGTTTTCTTTATACAGATCCTGACCCAGTTTCAGCTCGGAATACGTTTCGCATTCGTTACCGAGACGGTATTTGCTGCCAGCGCCGGCCAGTTTGTGGCACTGCTGTTCGCCGCCGTCATTGGTCCAGCCGATACCGGAACGAGCATAACCGTGGAAATCGACAGCCATCGCTGACGCTGAGCTCAATACTGCGCCGATGGCCAGCGCCAGCGGTAGTTTTTGCAGATGATGCATCATTGTTGTTTTTCTCCTTGCACTTGGCGTTGAGATTGACCCGGGGGATCGTGAGGGTTCCGGGTCAGGTAAGGGCTAGACGCCCAATTCTTTATGCAGACGACGGCAGGCGGTGCCATCTTCCCGGAACAGATGACAGCGATGGACAGGCAGGCCGATTTCAATCATGGAACCTTCCTCGACCAGTGCGACATCGTTGTGGCGATAGACCAGGTTTTGCTGAATAGTGGGCATTTGCACGTGGATCTGGGTTTCGTTGCCCAGTTGTTCGACCACACTGATTTCGCCGCGCAGGCGGTATTCAGCTTCGTCTCCGGGTAGCAGATGTTCCGGGCGAATACCGAGTGACAGCATGCTGCCGACCTGTAGATCGCGGCCATCGACGTGCAGCCATAACAGCTGTTCATCCGGTAGCTCGACCTGCACGCGTTCGGCCTCGGTGGCATGCACCCGTACTGGCAGGAAATTCATTTTCGGCGAGCCGATAAAACCGGCGACAAACCGGTTGGCCGGGTAGTGATACAGTTCGAGTGGTTTACCGACCTGCGCAATACGGCCGCCTTCCAGCACCACGATCTTGTCGGCCAGCGTCATCGCTTCGACCTGATCGTGAGTGACGTAAATCATGGTGCTGCGCAGCCGTTTATGCAGGCGGGCAATTTCGATGCGCATCTGTACGCGCAGGCCGGCATCGAGGTTCGACAGTGGTTCATCGAGCAGGAACACTTGCGGTTCGGCCACCAGCGTGCGGCCAATGGCGACGCGCTGACGCTGACCGCCGGATAAGGCTTTCGGTTTGCGATCGAGCAGATGTGCCAGTTGCAGCACTTCCGAGGCGTGATTGACACGTTGTTGGATCTGCGGTTTATCGGCACCGGCCAGTTTCAGGCCAAACGACATGTTGTCGGCCACCGAGAGGTGCGGATAGAGCGCATACGATTGAAATACCATGCCGACACCACGTTCCGCTGGTGGCACATCGTTCATGCGTTTTTCGCCGATCATCAAATCACCAGCGGTAATATCTTCTAGGCCGGCAATCATGCGCAGCAGGGTTGATTTACCGCAGCCGGACGGACCGACAAAGACCACAAATTCGCCGTTATGGATCTCCAGATTGATGTCTTTGGAAATCGCCACATCCCCGTAGGTTTTGCTTACGTTATGTAGTGTCACGCCCGCCATGAATTACTCCTTACCACCGAATGTTCCGGATTGTCTGTTGCTACCGGATTACTGACTGGTGCTCATAGTGCGCGGGGTTGACGAGGCGTAAATCATCCAAAAAAAAGTTTTTCGAGGGGGATGAGGCGGGTGGAGGAGGTTAGTTGGCGGATTGGTGGAGTAGCTGGTTAAACCTTGAAATAGCAGAAAATGTGTGAGGTTTACCGCAAACTGAGCAGGTGATTTTGTTGCGCCAGCGCACAAAACCTATGGTTGTGCAGGCTGGCTCACACAAATCAGGGGGAGGGGCGTAGAAGGGAGGAGGATGCCAGCATCGCTACGCCACTGCAGACTGTGTACCGTTGCCGGAAAAGAAGGTCGATGCAGTTTCTGTGTTGTCTCAGTTATCCCCCTTTTCTCCGGACTATCTAACAGCTTCGTTATGCCATTCAAGAAGGATGTGACAATGAAAAAGATAAAAAATCTGGCGCTGACCGCATTAGCAGCTCTCGTAATTTCTGCTCCGGCGATGGCCAAATTGCAGGAAGGGAAACTGGTTATCTGGATCAATGGTGATAAAGGTTATAACGGTCTGGCGGAAGTCGGCAAAAAATTTGAAAAAGACACCGGCGTACAGGTGCTGGTGGAACATCCGGATAAGATGGAAGAGAAATATCCGCAAGTGGCCGCGTCTGGCGATGGTCCGGATATCGTGTTCTGGGCTCATGACCGTTTCGGTGGTTACGCGCAATCCGGTTTGCTGACCGAAGTGCATCCATCTAAAGCACTGAAAGACAAAATGTTCCCGTTCACTTGGGATGCGGTACGTTTTAACGGCAAGCTGATCGGTTATCCGGTGGCAGTTGAAGCATTATCGCTGATTTATAACAAAGACTTGATCAAGACGCCGCCGAAGAGCTGGGAAGAAATTCCAGCGTTAGATAAAGAATTACGCGCCAAAGGTAAGAGCGCCATCATGTGGAACCTGCAAGAGCCGTACTTCTCTTGGCCATTACTGGCCGCAGCAGGTGGTTATGCCTTCAAAGCCACCCCAGAAGGGTATGATGCGAAAAATGTCGGTGTGAACAATGCCGGTGCGCAATCCAGCCTGCAATTCATTGTTGATTTGATCAAAAACAAACATATCTCAGCAGATGTGGATTACTCGATTGCCGATGCCGCCTTCAATAAAGGTGAAACCGCGATGACCATCAATGGTCCGTGGGCATGGAGCAACTCCGATAAGAGCGGTATCCATTATGGTGTGGCACAGTTGCCAACCTTCAAAGGCAAAATGTCGAAAGCCTTTGTCGGTGTGTTGACCGCCGGTATTAATGCGGCTAGCCCGAATAAAGATCTGGCGGCTGAGTTCCTGGAAAACTACCTGCTGACCGACGAAGGTCTGGCCTCGGTCAACAAAGACAAACCGTTGGGCGCCGTTTCGCTGATGTCGTATCAGAAGAAACTGGAAGCGGATCCGCGTATCGCTGCGACCATGGCGAATGCGCGTGAAGGCGAAATCATGCCAAACATTCCGCAGATGACCGCGTTTTGGTATGCCGAGAAAAACGCCATTATCAATGCCACTACTGGCCGTCAGCCGGTGAAAGCCGCACTGGACGAAGTTGCCAAACAAATGACGAAGTAATACCCCGCTCGTCGTAGTCAGAATAAGAGGGCGGGTTGCCGCCCTCAGTTGTAATCAGACGGAGTGCCTCATGCAGTTATCGGTTGCCCATACCACTCCGCCGCGCCTGCCACAGAATCAGAAGTGGTGGCGCAGCGCGATCTTTTCCCGTTCGTTACTTGGCCTGGTGGCCGTGCTGAACGGTTACTTAATTGTGCAGATGTACGCGCAACGCGAATATCTGTTTGCCATGCTGACGCTGTTGCTGGTTGGCACCGGGTTATATCTGTTTGCCAGCAAAAAAGCCTATTCGTGGCGCTATGTCTACCCGGGGCTGGTGGGCATGGGGCTGTTTGTGTTGTTTCCGTTGTTTTGTACCACCGGCATTGCGTTTACCAATTACAGTGCCGTGCATCAGCTGAGCTTTGAGCGCGCGCAATCCGTGCTGCTGCAACGCCAGTTTCAAAGTGGTAACACCTTGAGTTTTACCCTGCTGGGTAGTGACGGGCATTGGCAGTTACAGCTGCAAGACCCGGAGAGTAACCAGATCCTGTTATCTGCACCGTTTGTGCTGGATAACCAGCCACAGCGGTTAAAAATGGAAACACAAACCGCGTCGGCGGAGGCAGAAAAAGCACCACTACGCGTGATCACCAAAAACCGTCAGGCATTGGGTCAGCTGACCGCAGTGATGCCAGATGGCAGCGAACTGGTGATGAGTTCATTACGTCAGTTCTCGGCCACGCGCCCGTTATATACGTTACAAAGTGATGGTCGTGGTTTGCTGAATAATCAGACCAGTCAGTTGTATCAACCGAATGACAAAACTGGCTTTTATCAGGCGGTCGATGCTAAAGGTGCGTGGGTCCCTGGGTCGGCGATGAGCCCTGGTTACACCGTGAACATTGGCTGGGATAACTTCCTGCGCGTGTTGCAGGACAAAGGTATTCAACAGCCGTTTATCAAGATCTTCATCTGGACGGTGCTGTTTTCTGGCCTAACCGTGCTGTGTACGCTGGCGATTGGCATGGTGCTGGCTTGTCTGGTGCAGTGGCAGCCACTGCAGGGCAAAGCCACCTACCGTTTACTGTTGATTTTACCGTATGCGGTGCCGGGGTTTATCTCGATCCTGATTTTTAAAGGCTTGTTCAACCAAAGTTTTGGTGAAATCAATCTGGTGCTGGAACATCTGCTCGGTATCAAACCGACCTGGTTTACCGACCCGCTGCTGGCGAAAGCGATGATCCTGATCGTTAACGTCTGGCTGGGTTATCCGTACATGATGATCTTGTGTATGGGGCTGCTGAAGGCGATCCCAGATGATTTGTATGAAGCGTCGGCGCTGGATGGGGCAACCCCGTTGCAGAACTTCTTCCGCATCACCTTACCGTTATTGATCAAACCGCTGACCCCGTTGCTGATTGCTTGTTTTGCCTTCAACTTCAATAACTTCGTGTTGATTCAGTTGCTGACCAACGGTGGCCCGAACATGCTTGGCACCAGCACGCCAGCCGGAAATACCGATCTGTTGGTCAGTTATACCTACCGTATTGCTTTCGAAGGCGGCGGTGGACAAAACTTCGGTCTGGCGGCGGCGATTGCCACGTTGATTTTCCTGCTGGTGGGTGGATTAGCAATTCTGAACCTGAAAGCCAGCAAATTGAGTCTGGAACAATAAGGAGCGGCTGTTATGGCTATCGTACAAACTAAAGCATTGCGTTATCGCCTGTGGGCCGCTCATCTTAGTCTATGGGTGTTTATTGGACTGATCATGTTCCCGTTACTGATGGTGGTGGCGATTTCGCTGCGCAGCGGCAACTTCGCTACCGGCGAGCTGATCCCGTCACATCCGTCATTGGAACACTGGAAGCTGGCGCTAGGTTTTAGCGTTACTAATCCGGACGGCACGGTGACGCCACCACCGTTCCCGGTGCTGTTGTGGCTGTGGAACTCGGTGAAAGTCGCCACCATTACCGCGACCGGTATCGTGGCGTTATCGACCACCTGTGCGTATGCGTTTGCCCGCATGAAGTTCCGTGGCAAGAGTTCATTGCTGAAAGGGATGCTGATTTTCCAGATGTTCCCGGCAGTGCTGTCATTGGTGGCGTTATATGCGTTGTTTGACCGGATCGGACAATACATTCCGTTTCTGGGGCTGAACACGCATGGTGGGCTGGTGTTTGCTTATCTGGGCGGCATTGCATTGCATGTCTGGACCATCAAAGGTTATTTCGAAACCATCGACGGCTCGCTGGAAGAAGCAGCGGCGCTGGATGGTGCAACGCCATGGCAGGCTTTCCGTCTGGTGTTATTGCCGCTGTCGGTGCCCATTTTGGCGGTGGTGTTTATTTTGTCGTTCATCGGTGCGGTGACAGAAGTACCGATCGCGTCATTGTTGTTGCGTGATGTCGGCAGCTACACGCTGGCGGTTGGCATGCAGCAATATCTGTATCCACAAAACTATCTGTGGGGGGATTTCGCCGCGGCCGCCGTGCTGTCAGCGATTCCAATCACAGTAGTATTCCTGCTGGCGCAACGTTGGCTGGTGGGCGGTTTAACCGCTGGTGGTGTTAAAGGGTAAAGAGTAGTTTTTCATTCGGTACTATTTTTTATCGTTCTTTTTTATCGTCCCTTGTTTTGACGGAGTTCATTCCCGGATGCCAGTCGCCAGACTGGCATTTTTTTATGCTACGCTTTTCTTAAGTGCAGGGCTGGGCTCTGTTCCGTTGGCTGTAGGAATCACATGACTATGCGCTATACCAATCATGACGGTCGTCAACGCGCCTTTCCCATCCGGCATATCCTGCGCCGCCAAACCGGCTGGCATGCGGAACGGCAACCGCGTTCGCCGCGCACTGGTGTGCCGGTGCCGGTGGTGCATAACGACGGCTCTATTTTGCAATCGGGACAAGATCTGCTGACCTGGATTGGCCACTCCTCATTTCTGCTGCAACTGGCGGGCTGCAACATGCTGATCGACCCAGTGATGTCGGCGTCACTGGGTGGGGTGGTGCCGCGTAATGTCGCGCCGGGCTTAAGCTGGTCGGCGTTACCGAAGAACATTGATGTGGTGATGATCACGCATAATCATCGTGACCATATGGACGTGCCAACCCTGAAACGATTGGGTTCGACGCCGTTATATCTGGTGCCGCACGGCATGCAACGCTGGTTTCTGAAGAATGGTTTTCCGCATGTGCGCGAGTTTGAATGGTGGCAACAAACTGAGGTGTTCGGCATCAAAGTGACTTTTGTGCCCGCCGAACATTGGAGCCGCCGCGGCTTGCTGGATATGAACACCAGCTGGTGGGGTGGTTTTGTCATTGAACATGACGGGTTCCGTGCCTATCACGCCGGTGATACTGCTTGGTTTGAGGGCTTTAGTGAGATTGGCCGGCGTTGTGGCCCGATTGATGTGGCGATGTTACCGATCGGTGCTTATGCGCCGCGCTGGTTTATGCGCCATCAGCACATGGACCCTGATGATGCGATGAAAGCATTTGCCGCCTTAGGGGCTGAGTTGTTTGTTGCCATGCACTGGGGCACGTTCAAACTCACCGATGAACCACTGCAAGAGCCACCGTTACGGCTGCGTGATTTATGGCATAAAGCCCATTTGCCAGCCACCCGTCTGGCGATCCCGGCGATCGGGCAATCGTTGCAATTAGTGCGCGGTGCAGCGTTGCAACTGGCGATCCCGGCGGGATAAAAAAGGGACTGCAAGCAGTCCCAAAAAATCCGATCAGTAGGATATCCCCTTGCCACTTGAAGCTGCAGTGGCGTTGGCCGCGTTCATTCGCCCCAATCACATAGTTTATCTATGCTCATGGGGTCTCATTCACTTGCCGCCTACCTGCAACTCCAAGTTGTTTGGGGATAACTGTCGGCGGCGCCGATCAATCTCGGTCAGCAGCGAGGTTACTTCGGGGTTGTGGAACATCGCGTGCAGCGAGCAGCTCAACTTGCGGCGCCAGTTGGGGTAAATCTCATGCGTAGTGCCGGGTACATTGACCGGCGCCTGCATGTTCAGCCAGTCCTCCGGTTGCAGGCCCAGTAGCGCACTGTTGGTCATGGCGACATGGTAGTGAATGCCCCGGTTTAAGATAGGGTTCATCACCATGCCGTGTGCCTGCCGACCATACTCTTCCGGCAGACTGTGTAAGCTATGCAGACTATCGAGTATGCGTTGTTTGGCATGTTCGCGATCGGCATATAAACCCGCCAGCACTTCGGCATCTGGGTATAACCCGAGCTGTTGTCCCAGCGTCAAATCATCGGCTTGCCAATAACCATACAGGGTCGGCATATCGTGGGTGGAGAGGGTGGTCATCGCCTGCGCCGGATAGTCGCGCGGTGAATAAAAACCGCTGTCCGGCGCGCGTTCAAAATAAAATACTTTGTAGGAATAGACGCCGTTATCGCGCAGCTTGGCGACGATCTCATCCGGCACGGTGCCCAAATCTTCACCGATCACCATGCATTGCTGACGCTGACTTTCCAGCGACAAAATCGCCAGCAGATCATCAACCGGATAACTGACAAACGCGCCATCCACCGCTGTGTCACCTTGCGGTACCCACCACAAACGCAACAGCCCCATGACATGGTCGATCCGCAGTGCGCCGCAATGCGTCATGTTGGCGCGGATCAGATCGATAAACGGCTGATAACCGCGCGCGATCATCACTTGCGGGCTCATCGGTGGCAGCCCCCAGTTTTGCCCCAACGGACCGAGAATATCCGGTGGTGCACCCACGGCGGCTTTCAGGCAATACAATTCGCGATCGCACCAGGTCTCGGTGCCACCTTCGGTCACACCCACCGCCAGATCACGGTATAAACCAATTAACATGCCGTGTTCACGCGCAGTCTGCTGGCACTCCTGCAGTTGCCCTTGCGCCAGCCATTGCAGCCAGGCGTAAAAACGAATTTCCTCCGCCTGTTCTTTACGGAACTGTTCCAGCGCCGGGCTGTGCCATTGCTGATATTCCGCTGGCCATGCCGGCCAGCCCCAGGCATTGGCATCTTGCTGTTTCAGGTGCACATGCAATGCATCATAAGTGGCTTGTTGCTGCAGGCTTTCGCCTTGTTGTTTGCGGAACTGTTCAAACTCGGTGACACGTGGTGTGTCGTCCGGCAGCGTCGCAAAATAGTGATAGGCCAGCTTTAACCCGGTCAGTTTCAGTGCGGTAACTTGCGCATAATCCACCTGATCGTTATCACGCAGTGCTTGCAGCTGTTGCTGGATCTGTGGTGTTTGCCACCACAATTGTGCGGCAGAGCTGAGTTGGAAATCCGGCAGTTTGTGTACGGCAATATAGATAATATTCAGCCAGCGGCGCGATGATGGGCTATACGGGCTGGCACTGTCGGGACTGGCCGGATACAGCGCATGCAGCGGGTTCAGACCGATGAAGTTGGCACCGTAAGTGGCCAGTTCGGTCAGCATCTGTTTCAGATCGGCAAAATCCCCAATGCCCCAGTTTTCATCGGAACGCAGGGTGTATAACTGCACACACGCGCCCCAGATTTTTTTACCTTGTCGGATCGCTTCCGGTTCATAACAACGCTTTGGTGCCATGATAACCCGACTTTCGGCAATCACTTTGCGGCCTTGCAACAGGCAGAGCGTGTGATAACCGAGCGGTAACTCTTCCGGTAAGGTCAGAAAACCATGGCTAAGCGTGCCGCGCAGCGGTTTGCCTTGTTCAGGTTGTAAGCGCCAGTGGCAGGTATCCGGTACCGGCTTTTGTAATAAAATGCGCGGTAGTTCGCCTTGCCGGAAGACACACACCGGCGGTAAGAACGACTCGCTGGTAGCGGGGCTGGTTTGCAAAGCATCCAGAATTTTTTGTCGGGCGCTGGCCGCGATCTGCACCGGCTGACCGGAAGCACTGATGTAACTGCTGGCAATACCGGCCGCACTCGCGGCCGTTTCAATAGTCGAAATATCCATACCTGCCCTTACGCCTGTGGCTGCCAGATCTGTTGTTGATAATCACGGATAGAACGGTCGGCGCTGAACATGCCGGTACGGGCAGTATTCAGAATACAACGACGCAGCCACTCTTCCGGTTGCTGATACAACGCATCAACCTGTTGTTGGGCATACCAGTACGCATCGAAATCGGCCAGCACCAGATATGGATCACCGCCTTCCAGCAGGCTATGCCACAACGGTTGCAGCGCTTGCGGTTCATCCGGGGTGTAATAGCCGCTCATCAGCTCATCCAAGGCCGCCTTTAGGCGTGGATCTTGTCGATAATAATCATGCGGGTTATAGCCTGCCGCGAGCAACGCTTTGACCTGCTCGACCGTGTGGCCGAAGATAAACAGATTATCGGTGCCCACCTGCTCCGAGATCTCGACGTTCGCACCATCCAGCGTGCCCACGGTGATCGCGCCGTTCATCGCCAGTTTCATGTTGCCGGTGCCTGAGGCTTCTTTACCCGCAGTAGAAATTTGTTCCGATACGTCGGCAGCGGGGATCAATAATTCCGCCAGACTGACGCGGTAATCCGGCAGGAACACCACTTTCAGTTTGTCGTTCACAAACGGATCGTTATTGATGCGTTCCGCCACCTTGTTGATGGCCAGAATGATGTTTTTCGCCAAGTGATAACCAGGGGCCGCTTTCGCCGCAAACAGATACACACGGGCCGGCACATCGAGATTTGGCTGGGCGCGTAACTGCTGGTAGCGGGCGATAATTTGCAGCAGGTTCAGATGCTGGCGTTTGTATTCATGCAGGCGTTTGATCTGCACATCGAAGATGGCATTCGGGTCGAGCTTGATGCCTTGCGTCTGCCATACATAGTCAGCCAGACGTTGTTTATTGGCGAACTTAATGTCGCGGTAACGGTGACGGAAATTCGCTTTGCTGGCAAACGGTTCCAGATCACGCAGTGTGTCGAGATCGCGCGCCCAATCCACTTTTAATGTTTCATCCAGCAGCGAGGCCAGTGCCGGGTTGCACTGTTTCAGCCAGCGGCGTGGTGTAATACCGTTGGTAACGTTGTGGAATTTCTGCGGCCACAGCGTGTTGTATTCGGGGAACAGATCGCTTTTTACGAGGTCTGAGTGCAATTGTGCCACGCCATTGATGGCAAAACAGGTAACCACACACAGATTGGCCATGCGGATCTGGCCGTCGTAAATTACCGCGATTTTCGGCCAAACGCGTTCATTATCCGGCCATTGCTGCTGGGCCAGTGCCATAAAACGGCGATCGATTTCATCAATGATATAGAAATGGCGTGGTAACAAGGTCGCGACCAGATCTTGTGGCCAGCATTCCAACGCTTCCGGCAACAAAGTGTGGTTGGTGTAAGCAAACAGTCGGGTGCAGATCGACCAGGCATCTTCCCAGCACATCTGATGATCATCCAGCAACACGCGCATCAACTCAGGAATGGCAATGGTCGGATGGGTGTCATTCAGCTGGATCACTTCATGCTCGGACAGCGACAGCAGTGAACGACCGGCGGCCAGATGGCGACGCATAATATCAGCAATCGAGCAGGCACAATGGAAATATTGCTGCATCAGGCGCAGCTCTTTACCGGCCTGATGATTGTCACTCGGGTAGAGCACTTTACTCAGTTTGCTGGCTGTGACACCGGCTTCCACGGCGTGTAAATAATGGCCGTCATTGAATTTTTGCAGATCGAGCGGGGTTGGGTGGCTGGCGTGCCACAGACGCAGAGTTTGCACCACTTGGTTGTGATAACCGATGATCGGTAAATCATGCGCTTCGCCTTGCACGGTCAGTGCCGGTTGCCAATATTGGCGGCCTTCAGCATCCAGCGCCACTTCACCGCCAAAACCGACCGGTACGGAGAAATCGAGACGTCTTGTCATCCACGGATAATGTTCGCTGTGCCAGTCATCCGGCGCTTCCTGTTGTTCGCCGTTCAGGAACGACTGGCGGAACAAACCATACTGATAACTCAACCCATAACCGGTCGCCGGTTGCGACAGGGCGGCCATGGCATCCAGAAAACAGGCGGCCAGTCTGCCCAGACCACCGTTACCTAAACCGGGGTCGACTTCCTGTTCCAGCAGATCGGTCAGTGAATGGCCATATTGCTGTAGTGTGGCTTCCACCACCGGAAACCAATCCAGACTGATCAGGTTGTTCATGGTTAACCGACCGACCAGAAACTCCAGTGACAGGTAGTTCACGTGGCGGCCAGTGCCCGTTGCGGCAGTTAGCTTGTTGGCAGCACGTTGTGCCAGCAGTTGTTCATTGATGGCACCACACACGGCTAGCCACCATTGATAAGTCGTCATATCGGCCGCTTTCTGCAAACCGAAGTGTTGCCATTGGCGCGTTAACGCCGCTTCAAAATCGGCGGCAGTAAAAGGCGCCGGATTGTTAGTGCTTTTTTTACTGATCATTGCTTTATCCTTCGTCATCAGGAAAACAGAAAGGGCATTGATGACTATCCTGACCAGAAAAATCAGCTGCTACCTCATCCCGGTTTAGGCTTTTCAGGGAGGATGAGAGGGGCGTAGGAAAGTTTTTTCCTGAGCGGTTAGTATCGTTTTGTGAGTGATTCCATTGAAAAAAAACGAGCTGACAGGCACCGTGTGCCACAGCTGAACATATTGACCCGCCGTGGTTCGCAAAACGGCAGGTGACTGGAAACAACCTTATGCTGATCCCATCGAAACTGAGTCGTCCGGTACGACTGCAAAATGCCATTACCCGTGACCGTTTATTAGAACGCCTGCAAACGGCGCTGGATTATCGTTTGGTGCTGTTGCATGGCCCGGCAGGTTATGGCAAAACTACGCTGATCGCGCAGTGGGCGACCACATTGCCGCATGCAGGCTGGTTTTCGCTGGATGACAGTGACAATCAACCGGAACGGTTTGCCCGTTATCTGGTGGCCGCCTTACAACATGCCACCCAGGGGCATTGCGTTAAAAGTGAAGCGCTGAGTCAGAAACATCAATACGCGCGTCTGTCATCACTGCTGGGGCAGGTGTTTGCCGAACTGGCCGATTGGACTGAACCCACCTATCTCATCATCGATGATTATCACCTGATCGATAACGAAGAAATTCATGAAGCGATGCGCTTTTTCCTGCGTAACCAGCCCGATAATCTGACGCTGGTGGTGATTTCCCGCACGCTGCCGCCGCTAGGCATTGCTAATCTGCGCGTGCGTGAGCAACTGCTGGAGCTGGATGATCAGCTATTGGCGTTTAACCATCAGGAAGCGCAGCAATTTTTCCTCAACCGACTGCCGACACCGATGGATGAACAAGAGAGCGCCACACTGTGTGATGAGGTGGAAGGCTGGGCCACGGCACTACAGTTAATTGCGTTGTCGGCGCCAGAGTCACGCTCATCGGTACACCAATCGGCGCGTCGGTTATCCGGCCTCAACACCACCTATCTGTGGGAATATTTAGCCGAAGAGGTCATGGACCGCATTGATGCCCCCACCCGTGATTTCTTATTGCGCTGTTCGGTGTTGCGTTCGATGAATGACGCACTGGTGACGCGTTTGACGGGTCGCCAAGACGGGCTGGCACAACTGAGCGATCTCGAGCGGCGCGGGCTGTTTTTGCAACGCATGGACATGGATGGCGACACCATCTGGTTCCGTTTCCATCCGTTATTTGCCTCATTCCTGCAGCACTGCTGTCAGCAGGAACTGGCGGCTGAGTTGTCGGAATTACACCGTCGTGCCGCAGCAGGCTGGCAGGCGATGAATATTCCATCGGAAGCGATCCATCATGCGCTGGCGGCCAATGATGCGCTGTTGCTGCGCGAGATTTTACTGCAGTACGGCTGGTCGTTATTCCATCACGGCGAGTTGGCGTTGCTGTCGAGTTGTCTTGACGCGTTGCCGTATACTGAGCTGATTCAAAGCCCGAATCTGGTGTTGTTGCAGGCCTGGCTGGCGCAAAGTCAGCACCGCTATACACAGGTCGATGCGTTGCTGGAGCGCGCCAAACAGGCGATGGCGGAACATCAGGTGCGGCTGAACGACGCACTACAAGGCGAGTTTAATGCGCTGCGCGCACAGGTGGCGCTGAATGCCAATCGCCCGGAAGAGGCCATTCATCTGGCGCGCGAAGCGCTGACCCAATTACCGCAAACCAATTTTTATGGCCGCATTGTTGCCACCTCGGTGATTGGCGAAGTGCACCATTATCTGGGGCAGCTCAGCAGCGCGTTACCGATGATGCAGCGCACTGAGCAAATGGCGCGTCGGCATGGTACCTATCATTACGCGTTGTGGGCCTTGTTGCAGCAGAGCGAGATTCTGATCGCGCAAGGGTTCCTGCAAGCGGCCTATGAAGTGCAGGACAAAGCGCTGGAGCTGGTGCAAGCACAACATCTGGAACAGCTACCGCTGCATGAATTTTTGCTGCGGGTGCGGGCGCAGGTGTTGTGGTCGTGGTACCGGCTGGATGAGGCGGAAAGCTGCGCCCGGCAAGGCTTGCAGGTACTGACTGGTTATGAGCAAAAACAGCAGCTGCAGTGTGTTGCTATGCTGGCGAAAGTGTCGCTGGCGCGCGGGGATATCGATAATGCCAGCCAGCATTTACAACGCTGCGAGGTGTTGCTGCATAACGCCGATTACCACAGTGACTGGATCAACAATGCCGACATTCCGCGTCTGCTGTATTGGCAAATGACCGGGGATAAACAGTCGGTACGCAACTGGCTGGCTCAGGCCGAACGTCCGGAAGCGGCGTGTAACCATTTCCTGCAAGGGCAGTGGCGTAATATTGCCCGTGCGCATTTGCTGCTGGAAGAGTATGCGCAAGCCGATGAAATTCTCACACACCTGAATGCGGAAGCGAACCGGCTGAACCTCTACAGCGATCTGAATCGTAACTTACTGTTGTCTACCGTGCTGCATTGGCAACGCAACGAACGCAGTGAAGCGCAACGGGCATTGATGGAAGCACTGACGCTGTCGAACCGCACCGGTTTTGTCAGCCATTTCGTCATCGAAGGTGAGATCGTCGCGCAACTGTTGCGCCAGTTGTTGCAGCTGAATACCTTGTCGGAGATGGAGCAGCACAAAGCGCAGCGGCTGCTGAAGGATATCAATCAGCATCATCGCCATAAATTTGCCCATTTCGATGAGGGGTTTGTCGAAAAATTGCTGAATCACCCGAATGTGCCGGAACTGATCCGCACCAGCCCGCTGACACAGCGTGAGTGGCAGGTGCTGGGGCTGATTTATTCCGGTTACAGCAATGAGCAGATCTCGGTTGAGCTGGATGTCGCGGCGACCACCATCAAAACGCACATCCGCAATCTGTATCAGAAACTGGGTATTTTGCATCGGCAGGATGCCGTCGAGCAGGCGCAAAAACTGCTGAAACTGATGGGTTATGGGGTATAACCGCTAAAAAAATGGCGCCGGAAATCAGGCGCCATCACAACATTAGCTATACCAATTAAGCGATCACAGATCGTCGCGCTGCCACAGCCAGGCCGCACCACGCACACCGCTGGAATCACCGTGCAGCGCTTTGCGCACCGGCGTTTCACATTCACCACCGAAAGCGTATTCCTTCATCAGGCGTGGAATGTTGTCGTAGATACGTTCCACGTTACTCATGCCACCGCCTAACACGATCACGTCCGGGTCCATCAGGTTGACGGCGTGCGCCAGTGCTTTGGCCAGACGGCGTTCGTAATCTTCAATCGCTTTGGTCGCGGCGACATCACCCTCGGCCACCAGCGCCATGATTTCCGCGCCTTTGCGTTCGAGGCCGGTATCGAATTTATAGCTGTTGGCAAAACCCGTGCCTGATACATAGGTTTCTATGCAGCCTTTTTTGCCGCAATAACACGGTGTGGCGTTTTGGTAGTTCCACTCTTCCTCATCGATCCAAGGTAGCGGATTATGACCAAACTCACCGGCAATGCCGTTACCACCGGCATGTACGCGGCCATTGATGGCAATGCCAGAACCACAACCGGTGCCGATAATGACGGCAAACACCACTTTACCGCCGGCACCGGCGCCATCGGTCGCTTCTGAGACCGCCAGACAGTTGGCGTCATTGGCGATGCGCACTGGGCGATCGAGCATGGCTTCCAGATCTTTATCCAGCGGCTGGCCGTTCAGCCAGGTGGAGTTGGCGTTTTTCACTTTGCCGGTAAATGGCGAGATGGTGCCGGGAATGCCCAGCCCCACCGAACCTTTTTTGCCGGTGGCAGCTTCAGCATCCAGCACCAGACCAGTGATGGCGTTCAGGGTTTGCTGGTAATCATGGCGAGGCGTAGGCACTCGTTTGCGGAACAGCTCGCTACCCTCGTTATCCAGCGCGATAACTTCAATTTTGGTTCCACCTAAATCAATTCCGATGCGCACGGTTTATTTCCTCTTATTGTTTGATGTAGCTGAAGTTGGTCAGCTCACAGTTCATTGTTTGTTCTCTGGTTTCGACGTCACAAATGACTACAATTTGATTTATCTCTAAAAATAAGCACGGACCTCATAATGAAAAACAAGATCCTGGTCGTGGACGATGACGTCGCTATCTGCGAATTGCTGACCGATGTCCTCTGCGAACATGTGTTCGAAGTTCGAACCTGTCATCTGGCGCAATCTGCCCTGCAGACGTTACAGCAGGAACCTGATATTGCGCTGGTACTGCTGGATCTAATGCTGCCTGACATGAGCGGTCTGTTATTGTTACAACAAATCCGTCTGCAATTCCCCGATCTACCCGTCATTATGCTGACCGGTTTAGCCACCGAATCAGACATGATCGTAGGCCTGGAAATGGGGGCTGATGACTACATTGCCAAACCTTTTGTGCCGCGCATTGTCGTGGCGCGCGCGAAAGCGGTGTTGCGCCGCACCCCGGCCGGTGACGCACCACAACGCCGAACCATGGTGCCGATCAGTGGCCCCGGTTATCGTTTCGACGGTTGGTTGCTCAACACCCATACCGGTCGCCTGCACACCCCCGACGGCGACGACATTGAGCTGACGCAGGGCGAATATTCGCTGCTGACGGTGCTGCTGAAAAATTCGCGTAAAGTGCTGACCCGCGATCAACTGCTGGAGATGACACACAGCGATGCGCTGGACGTGTTCGACCGCACCATCGATGTGTTGATCATGCGCCTGCGCCGGAAAATTGAACCCAACCCGAAACAGCCGGAATATATCCGCACCATCCGTGGTGCCGGTTACGTCATGTCGCGCGAAGTGACCGTTGTTCATAAAGCCTGATCACCTCCGTTACCATTTGCCTGTTGTGCAATAAACGCCTGTAACTCGGTCAGCGGCGCTGCGCCATCAATGGCGTTGGTGCTGCGCAGGTTAAACCGCGCACAGGCATTGCCCAGTTGCAGCGTATCGCGCAGACTCCACTCCTGATGCAGGCCATATAACACCCCGGCACAGAACGCATCACCTGCGCCAACCGTGCCAGCAATCTCCTGCGGCTCGATCCAATACGATGGGGTAAACAGGCTGTCGCCATGACGGCTGGCGGCCCACGCACCTTCCGGACAGTGGATCACCACCACGCGTTGTACGCCGTGTTGCAGCAGGCTTTTCGCCGCATGCGGAATTTGGATCAGATCGGGTTTGCCGTCAGCCATGCGTAGTGGTTGCCCGGTTAAGGTGGCGGCTTCCAGCTCATTGATGATCAGGTAATCGACATATGGCAATGTCGGCAGCACCACGCGCTTGGCGCGTTCTGGGTCATCAATAGAGACCAGATCCAACGAGGTCAGATAACCCTGTTGCTGTAACTGGTGGAACAAGCGGGCGGCAATAACACCGTATTCCTCATCAACTACTTCCAGTTGTTGCAGCAATAACAGGTAAGCCAGATGCAAAATGCGGTGATTACTGTGCAGATCGGATAACACGCGGCGGTCAAATGCGGCATTACTGCCATGCGCGTGGAAAAAGGTGCGTTGCCCGTTGCGATGATTGGTCATCACCTGCGTCATGCTGGTTGGGTGCGGCGCGGTTTGCAGCCAGCGACAATCAATATCATCATCGTTGAGGCATTGGCGAATGAATTCGCCATCCAGATCATCACCGAGCAAGCCGGCCGCTGCGAGCGGCAGACCGGTTTTCATCCGGGCCAGCGTGCGCAATACGTTAGGTACTGCGCCGCCAGTGGCATTTTCCGTGTGCAGAATGGTGGCCAGTCGCCCCTGTTCCGGCCAGTCGTCAATCAGATGCACATGATCAACCAGCAGGGTGCCAGCGGCGAGAATGCCACAGCGCGGGGCGTTCATCAGGCTTTCCCTGCGCTGCCAAAGATCTGCATCTGCTCTTCCACCGTTTGCTGAATGGCGCTTTCAATGCCCATCAGCATGTGTGCCAGCTCATCGTAGGCGGTTTCGCGATGCTGCATCGCTTGCTCAACCGCGACCAGCGCATTTTGTGACATGCCGGTGTAGAAGTTGATTTTATGGATACCCAGCGAAATAGCTTTGCGGAAATCCGCATCACTGATGCCAGAGCCACCGTGCAACACCAGTGGTAAACCGGTCTGTTCCTGAATCGCTTGCAGGCGCGGGAAATCGAGTTTCGGTTCGCCGCGATATTTGCCGTGCGCATTACCAATGGCGACAGCCAGCGCATCGATGCCGGTGCGGGTGACAAAATCGGTCGCTTTGCTCGGGTCGGTAAATTTGCTGCTGTCGCACGAGCCATACAGTGAGCCACCTTCGTCACCACCGACGGCGCCCAGTTCGGCTTCCACTGAAATACCGAGTGCATGGCACATCTTAACTACTTCCGCAGTCTGGCGAATATTTTCTTCATAACTTAAACCCGAGCCATCAAACATCACCGAGGTGAAACCCAGACGAATGGCTTTCATCACGGCATCAAAACTGGTGCCATGATCGAGATTTAATACTACCGGAATATCGTGCAATGCCGCTTCCGCTTTGATGGCGGCACAGATGGCATCGAGCGAGACATATTTAAAATGCACTTCGGCGATATTGATAATGAACGGTGAACGTTGTGCTTCGGCGGCGGCAAACAGTGCACGCAGGAAATGGGTATCCAGCACATTAAACGCGCCCAATGCATAACCATGTTGGCGTGCATGTGATAAACCTTGAGCGAGAGAAATCAGCGACATAACGATGGCTCCTGTAGCGGTAGGAAACGGGCATATTCGTTACACAACAGGTGTAACGGCGATTCGTCTTCTTCAATTTCACTGAAACGGGATTGTGGTTGCAGGAATCGGTTATCACACCGATCGTCATTCACCATAGAGACTTCACCCAAGATCACCGGCCCGAAACCGGGTTCGGCCCAGAACGAGTGATACAGACCTTGTGTTAACGTGATGCTTTGCCCCGCAGTTAAACGCAGGCGGCTGCCGGCTTTGTGCCGTTGGCGTTCACCGTCGAGCACAACCTCAATATCGGTGGTGTCACACTGTTCATCCGCGGTGCGGTTATACAGCTCAATGATCATGTTGCCGCCGCCGCGATGGATGATGTCTTCCATCTTGTACCAGTGGAAATGACAAGGCGTGACCTGACCTTCGCGGCTGATCATGATTTTTTCAGCATACGGTTTCGGGTAAGGTTTACCGCCGACAGAGCCGTTACGCAGGGTGAACAGGGTCAGACCCGTCGAGGCAAAATCATTACTGCCCATGTCGGTGACATCCCAACCGAGTTGCAGATCGAACACTTCCTGAAAACGGCTAAGATCGTGTTTGGCCCATTCGTTGGGCGTGAAGTGCGCGAATGGCGGCAGCGCGATCTGGTGTTTGGCAAACAGTGCCTGGCTTTCGGTTAAAATTTCATTGAGCTGAGAACGACGCATTTACCCCTCCTGGTGGCACAACCAACGTGTTAACTGCTGGTAACGCTGATAGTGCGCCTGCAGCTCGGGTTGTGATTGTGGTCGGATGATGGCTGTCGCAGGTACGGCGTGCGAAGTCAGATGTGATAAGGCTTCCGGCTCGATGGCCAAGCGAGCCAGTCGGGCAGCGCCAAAGGCGGCGCCGACATCGGCATAGGTTGGCACAATGATGCGGCATTGCGTGAGATCGGCAATCATCTGTAACCAAAATTGGCTGCGGGCACCGCCACCAGTGGCAATCATTTGATGTGGCGCACAACCGGCTTGTTGCAGTGCCTGATAACCATCGGCCAGTGAAAAGGCAACGCCTTCCATGACTGCGCGCGCTAAATGACCGCGTTGATGCGAATCGGCGAGGCCAAAAAACGCGCCGCGTAGATGCGGGTTATTCCAGGGGGTGCGTTCACCATTCAGGAACGGGGCGAATAATACATCACCCGCCTCATGCTTTTCGGCTTCCTGCGCCAGTTGCGCTTCCGGCGTGGTTGTGAGTCGGGAAAACCAGCTTAACGATGCGGCGGCGCTGAGTGTTACCGCCATCTGATGCCAGCGATCGGGCAGGGCATGGCAGAAACTGTGTACCGCTTGCTGCGGGTTGGCGTAATACTGATCTGAAGCGGAAAAAATAACGCCGGATGTACCGAGCGAGACAAAGCCATCACCGGCTTTGATAACACCCAAGCCAATGGCGCTGGCGGCGTTATCACCGGCACCGGCAATCAGCGGTGTGTTGCGCGGTAAATCCCAGTCATCGGCTAACGCATCGTATAGCGTGCCGGTCACCTGATTACCTTCGTACAAATCCGGCATCTGGCTAACGGTGAGATTACAAGCTACCAGCAGCTCTTCGCTCCACTGGCGGCGTGCGGTATCCAGCCACAAGGTGCCGGCGCTGTCGGCCATGTCACTGGCAAAGTCGCCACTTAGGCGATAACGCAGATAATCTTTGGGTAGCAGCACATGGGCGATACGGGCAAAAATATCCGGCTCGTGACGTTGTACCCACAGCAGTTTGGGCGCGGTGAACCCCGCCATCACGCGGTTACCGGTGATACCGATGAAATCAGCGCGTTGCTCCAGCCAGCGACACTCGGCGGTACTGCGGCCATCATTCCATAAAATGCAGGGGCGTAGGATCTGGCCCTTATCATCTAACAGGGTGGCGCCGTGCATCTGGCCACTGAAGCCAATGCCTTTTATCTGACGTAGCGCGGCGGGTTGGCGGGTTTTGAGTTGCAGCATGGCCTGTTGCAGCGCCTGCCACCAGTCGTGCGGATTTTGCTCGCTGAAATCGGGCTGCAGGTGTTGTACCGTCAGTGGCATGCTCACACTGTCGATGATGTGTTCGTCGGTATCCAGCAAAATAACTTTCAGGCTGGAAGTACCTAAATCAATACCCAGGTACATAAATCGGCTCCCGGAACGTTGCCAGTCTGGTTAGCGTTCAACGTTAAATTGAGCGCTGACCACAGTGGCAAAAACGCCGCCTTGCGGCGGCGTGTCATACGGGATGAACTATTTAACTGTCCAGCCTTTGTAATCCTTCACGTTGTTGCGGTCGATCAGGGTTACAGGGATCAGCACTGGTTCTTTTGGTGCTGGTTTGCCTTGCAGAATGTCATAACCAATTTCTACTGCTTTAGATGCCATTACTTGTGGATCTTGTGCTGGCGTAGAAACGAACAGGTTGTCGTTACGTTTCAGCGCCACTTCTGCATCAGGTGAACCGTCTACACCGACGATGAAGAATTCTTTGCGTTGCGCTTGTTTGGCTGCCAGATCCGCACCGATACCGGTAGGGTCATTGATAGCGAATACCGCATCAATTTTTGGATAAGCGGCCAGCAGAGAAGTCATGACTTCTAAGCCACCTTCACGGCTACCTTTACCGTTTTGGTTAGAAGACAGTACTTTGATGTCTTTGTATTTTTTGAAGGTGTTCATACAGCCATCAACACGGTTGGTTACCGCAGATACTGGTGGGCCGTTGATGATCACAACATCACCGCGACCTTGCAGTTTGTCAGCAATGTATTGGCAACCCAGTTCACCCGCTTGGGTGTTGTTCGAGGTCACAGTGGCATCGGCGCCTTCTGCTGCTACGTCAACTGCTACCACCACGATGCCGGCTTTCTGGGCACGTTTTACTGCAGGCGCGATACCTTTTGAGTCAGCCGCATTCAGTACGATCATATCCACGCCAGCAGCGATGAAGTTGTCGATCTGAGTTACTTGTTGGCCTAAGTCATAACCACTGGAAACCAGTGTTACTTTGACGTCTTTACCTGCCAGTTGGCGGGCTTTCATTTCCGCACCCTTGGTGATCTGTACGAAGAAAGGGTTCGCCAGGTCGCCAACGGTAACACCGATAGATTTCAGGTCTTTGGCCTGAGCCAGCGGTGCGGTGGTAATGACTGCTGCTGCGATCAGGGTGGACATCAGTTTGTTCAAACGCATAGTTGTTGTACTCCGCCGTTATTGTTTAGGGGGTGTTGCGTTGTTTTGGGTGTCGTTAGACACTCGTCGTGTGTATTAAGCGCCCGCATGTTTCCGGGTACGATATTTATCAATCAGAACTGCAATGATGATCACACAGCCTTTGATCACCAGCTGCCAGAAGTAAGAGACACCCATCAGCGTCATCCCGTTGTTCATGGCGGCGATAATCAATGCGCCGATTAACGTGCCGGTGATAGTTCCAATACCACCAGACAGACTGGTACCACCGAGCACTACCGCCGCGATAGCATCCAATTCGTAGCCAACACCTAAGTTACCGTTGGCACTGTATAGACGAGAGGCACTCATGATGCCGCCTAAGCCAGCCAGTAAGCCGCTCATGGCATACACGAAGGTCAGCACCATACCCACTTTGATACCGGTCAAACGTGCTGCATTGGCATTACCACCCACGGCGTACACATGCATTCCCAGTGTGGTTTTGCGTAAGATGAACCAGCAGATCGCAATGACCACAAAACCGATCACCACTAACCATGGGATGGAACCTAAATAAGAGTTACCAATCCATTCGAAGCTAATGTTGTTGTTGATCACGGTGGTGCCGTCAGCCAGCAGATAAGCTGCGCCTCGTAGCGCCGTATAGGTACCTAGGGTGGCAATAAACGGTGGCAGACCGATATAGGCGACCATCACGCCATTCAGCGTACCCATCAACAGACCACCCATCAGCGCGACCGGAATGGACAGCATACCGAGTGACGGATGTAGTGAGGTCACCATCGCCATGACGGCGGTTGAGCCTAAAATGGAACCTACTGATAAGTCGATCCCACCAGTGATGATGACGAAGGTCATGCCGGCGGCCAGTACCGTATTAATGGAAGACTGGCGTACGATATTCATGATGTTTGATTCGGTCGCAAAGTTTGGCGTCATCAAACTGAAACCGATAAAAATCAGGATCAGAACCGGTAAGATCCCGACCGACTGGATCACTTTATGTAGCGTGAATTTCTTTTCCGGGCTGGTAGCCGCATTGGTATTGGGTGTGCTCATAGCGTTACTCATTCCTGATTCTCTCTCATGCCACTTCCGCGCCGGCCATGTGGTGGGTTGCCCCAGTAGCCAGCTCCATGATGTTTTCTTGGGTGATCGCTTCGCCGTCTAACTCACCGACAATACTGCCGGCGCGCATGACATAAACGCGGTCACTCATGCCTACGATTTCTGGTAACTCACTGGAGATCATCAGAATGGCCACGCCTTTACGTGCCATATCGGTCATCATCCGGTAAATTTCACTTTTCGCGCCGACGTCAACACCGCGGGTTGGTTCATCCAGGATCAATAATTTCGGATGAATGGCGACCCAGCGTGAAATCAGCAGTTTTTGCTGATTACCACCGGATAAACTACCGGCGGCGACCTGACTGTGTGGCACGCGAATGTTCAGTGTCTTGATGGCGGTATCACTGATGGCACGGTTTTTCTGCTCATTCAGTACACCGAAGTGGCTGTCTCGTTCGATGGTGGCCATCACGATGTTGTCGTGCACCGTCATTTCCAGAAACAGGCCTTGTTCTTTGCGGTTTTCTGTTAAAAAGCCGATACCACAGTCGATCGCATCACGCGGATTAGTGATTTCCAGTGGTTTGCCTTTTAGTTTGATATTGCCGGACGTAATTTTACGGGCGCCGAAAATCAGCTGAGCTAACTCGGAGCGACCAGCACCAACCAGACCTGACAAGCCGACAATTTCGCCCGCCCGCACATTCAATGTGCCAGACAGTACTTTGTCTTCATCGGTCAGATCATGGCATTCCAGCACCATGTCACCTTTGCTTATGGTGCGGTCTTTGTTGAACAGATCGTTCAGCGGACGGCCCACCATCATGCGGACCAGTTCGCTGGCGGAGAGTTCGCTGCGCATCAGGCTGCCGATATATTGACCATCACGTAATACGCTGACGCGATCGGATAATTCATAGATTTCAGCCATACGATGACTGATGTAGATGATTGCCAACCCTTCACTGCGCAGTTTTTTGATCAGCGCAAACAACATGTCGGTTTCGCGGGAAGAGAGCGCAGCGGTCGGTTCGTCCATCACCAGCACACGACTGTTTCGGTGCAGGGCGCGGGCAATTTCCACCTGCTGTTGTTCGGCAATGCTCAGGCTGGATACTTTGGCAGAGGCTTTAAATCGTGCGGCCAGACGGGCCAGTACCAACTCGGTTTCTTCTTCCATTTTCTGGCGGTTCACCATCCCGTTACGGGTGATTTCGGAACCGAGAAAAATGTTTTCCGCAACCGTCAGGTTCGGCGCCAGATTGATCTCCTGATAAATCAGGGTAATACCGGCATTCAACGCGTCTTTCGGGCCATTGATGGTGTAAGGCTGACCATCAATCGCAATTTCGCCAGCGGTCGCGGTGTAAGCACCCGCCAGAATTTTCATCAGTGTACTTTTACCGGCACCATTTTCCCCCATCAGGGAATGCACTTCGCCGGGATAGATAGTCAGGCTGACATCTTTCAGGGCGTAGAACTGGCCGAAGCGTTTGGCGATGTTTCGCATCTCCAGAATGGGTTGTTTGTCGCTCATCATCTGCCTCGTGGTGAAGTTTCATGGCAGCAGTAAAACACCGGTGTGTAAATGGCGTATGTTTTGTGTGATTAACAATTGTCATAATGTGAATGGCACTTTTGTTCACTGCGCCAAGCGGCTACTCTGGCAGCTCTATTGGTTGTGAGTATTTGCCATGCCGTCACCCTCTTTTCATCGTAAGCCGTTGTTTTCTGGTGTTCGTGGCCGTCTGTTGTCCTTCAACTTACTGGTGGTGTCGTTAACCCTCGCGATTGGCATCATTGCCGTATTTGGTTTTAACAACGCTGGGAGGTTGCTCACAGATATGCAGGAAAGCACGCTGTCAGAAATGAGCAGCGGTATGGAAGTGGGCGTTAAAACTGCGAAAGTGGCGACCGTGGCGGTGAGTCTGACGCAAGTCATCGGCGCGATGGAATATCAAAGTGAATCGGATTTATTGAAGAACTCACTGCAAGGGTTACGCGATTCATTAACTAAAATGGCTGCTGCACCGCTGGCACAGCAACAACCGCAACTGATCAACCGTATTCATCAACGCAGCGATGAATTACAAGAAAGTGTACGTCGTCTGCTCGATCTGACCCGTACCCGCCATCTGGAACGTCACGATCTGCTCGGTGTGATTTATCAGGCGCAATCGCAGCTGGAACTATTGGCAAAAGAAGATGCTGCCGGCTGGCCGACCGCGCTGGAGCAAGGCTTGTTTGCCAATATGCTCGAGATGACGCTGACTATTCCGGCCTCACCAGACGTGCTCAAGCAGCTGTCTTTATTACGCCAACACTGGCAACAGGGCATTGCGCAGGCAGATCCGGAACGACGCAGCACCTTGCGGGAATTGTGTAATACTTTGCAGCCGGTCGATGAGCTGAACCAGAAACTGCAAAACAGTGATCTGGCAATTGCTTATCATACCTTCCGTATCAAGGCGCTGGTCAACCTGCTGGATGAAGACATCAACCAGTATGTGCAACTGGTAGTGCATTCCGCCAGCTCACGCGCTGAACGCACGCACAGCGAATTACAAACCAGCACCTTCACTATCGAAATCTTTGGTTTGTTAGCGGTGGTCATTACCGCATTAGCGGGTAATTACATCTACGACAATTTAGGTGTGCTGGTTTCCGCGATTGCCGATGCGATGACGCGGCTAACCAAAGGCGAACGCACGGTGCGGGTGCCGGCTTTGCACCGGCAAGACGAACTGGGTGATTTAGCGCGTGCTTTTAACGTGTTTGCCAATAACGCCGCGTCACTGGCGCGGGTGACCAAACTGTTTAAAGAAAAAAGCATTCAGCTGGAGACTACCTTTCTTTCCATCCGCGATGGTTTTGCGCTGTTTGATGCCGAGGGGGCGTTGGTGGTGTGCAACCCGCAATATGCTTCTTTGCTGCAAATGGAGCAGATCGTGCATGGTTGTCATTTCCGCGAATTATTACAACGTCTGCAAGAGCACGGTGCGCAACGCAGTGATGGCAAACCCTTATCGCCCGATCATCTGTGGCGCGATGATGACAGCGTATTGACGCTGGAATTGCAGCTGGATGGTGAACGTTACGTTGAACTGCGCCTGAACCGGCTGACCAACAAAAGTATCGCCAGCATGGTGTTAGACCGCACCGACCGGAAAGTGCTGGAAGCCGAGCTGATCCATAGCCAGAAAATGAAAGCGGTGGGGCATCTGACCGGTGGTATTGCACATGACTTTAATAACCTACTGGCCGTTATTCTCGGCAATCTGGAATTACTGCAAACTGATGAATTGGAAGAACGCACACGCCAGCGGATTGAACGCGCCTACAAAGCCGCCGAGCGAGGTGCCCAACTGACGCAGCGCCTGCTGGCGTTTTCTCGTAAACAGGCACTACGCCCACGCGCCATCGATTTGGCCGAGTTGGTGACGAATCTGCGTGAACTGATGGAACATTCGTTACCCGCCACCCTGCGGCTGGAACTGGATATTCAGCCCAACCTGCGAGCGGCATGGATGGATGCTAACCAGTTGGAAAACAGTTTGTTGAATCTGGTGGTGAATGCCCGTGATGCGATGGAGGGGCGTAGTGGCACCATCCGTATTCGTTTGTTCAACCAGCGGGTGGAACGCACCAGTGGCCGGATACAGGATATGGTCACGGTCGAGGTGATTGACCAAGGCTGTGGGATGACGGCAGAAGTTTTACGGCGGGTGTTTGAACCATTTTTTACTACCAAGGCTGCCGGTAAGGGCAGTGGGCTGGGCCTATCGATGGTGTACGGTTTTGTGCGCCAGTCGGGTGGGCGTGTGCAAATTGACAGCGAACCACAACGTGGTAGCTGTGTGCGTCTGCAGTTACCTTGTGCGGAGGCCGAACCGATCGCATTACCTAGCACAAGCATACCCGCACCGGTGTGGGCAGCCAACGAGATGCCATTAGTTGTGGTGCTGGAAGATCAGACTGATGTGCGACAAACATTATGCGAATATCTGCACAGCATCGGTTGTCTGACCATGGATACCGATTGTGGTAATCAGGCACTGACATGGGTGAAAACTATTCCCGATGTAAAGTTGCTGATCAGCGACATCGTATTACCCGGTCAGGCCAGTGGCATCGAAATAGTACAGCAAGCACAACAGCTGAACGCCGATTTAAAATTATTGTTAGTCAGTGGGCATGACTTTAGTGAACAAGTCGCCAAGCTAAACTGGCCATTATTAACGAAACCCTATACTCGAGCCGATCTAGTGACGCAATTGACTCACTTATGGCAAAAAAATCACTCAAAAATTGATGTAACAGGGTAATTTTCGTGTTTTTTCTGTCTGAGTCCTATCATAGCGATTGTTTGATGAGCATAAATCGGAGAAGATAGCGCCAAGGATCAGTACATTGAGTTTTTGTGTGCAAAATGCAAAAAAATCTCCGTTAGTATTGATTCGTATGACCGTTTTTGTGTCATACTATTGAGGCTTTGAAGCCATCCTAATAAAGTCAAAGGAGTTATCATGAACAAGTATCAAGTACTGCTGGGCACCATCGCTCTGAGCTCAACCCTGCTGGTTGGTTGTGCAAACACCTCTAAAATCGAATCTGACGTTCAGACCCTGACTGGTAAAGTTGACCAGCTGGCTACTGAAGTTGGTTCAATCAAAGACGGTCAGAGCAAACTGGCTGCTGACGTTGCTGACGCTAAAGCAGAAGCTGCTCGCGCTAACGCTCGTCTGGACAACCTGGCAACTCATTACAAGAAATAATTATTTCTTGGTGATGAACCCTCTGATGTGGCACTGCTTTTGCGGTGCCTCATCATTTTTGGGCCGCTGATAATTTCATTTCCTAATTCTCTCTCTGTTTTTCTCTCCCATTTATCTGCCGATTTTATCTGTCATCGTGGTATCTCATTTTTTCCAGATATAAAAAAACCCCGCCGCAGCGAGGTTTGAATGCAATTCGCGGCAATTAGTTTGCTTGCGGATTGATCTGCGTTGGTAAACCAGTGCGGTCTTCCAGTATTTGCTTAACCACATGTGAATCAGTATCAGCTTTCGCAATGAAGTGGCCGATACCTGCAGTCATTGGTAATGACGCCTGTTCGGTTGAGTTCAGCTCTTCCATGGTGCGTGACAGTGGTTCATGCACTTCCAGATAACGGCGACCATCCGGCTCTTGGGTGGCTTTCACTGGTTGATTGATGAATTGTACGCGAGTACCGACAGGCACGACGCTGAACAGGTGCTTGATATCGTCATTGCGCAGACGAATACAACCGTGACTGACACGCAGACCGATACCAAAGCTGGCGTTGGTGCCGTGAATGGCGTACAGGTTACCGACATACAATGCGAACAGACCCATTGGGTTTTCTGGGCCAGCAGGAACGACTGCAGGCAACGGTTCACCCATAGCGGCATATTCTTTATGCACTTTCGCGGTTGGGGTCCAGGTTGGGTTGGCTTGTTTCCGTTGCACTGAGGTTACCCAGTTTTCCGGCGTGTCTTTACCCAGCTGACCAATACCGACGGGTAGCACTTCGACGGTTTTTTTGCCTTTTGGATAATAATACAGACGCATTTCTGCCACGTTGATGACAACGCCTTCATGCGGGGTATCCGGCAGGATCAGCTGTTGTGGAATGATCAGTGTGCTGCCTGGTTTTGGCAGGTAAGGATCAACACCATGGTTGGCTTCCATCATGCCACTCAGGCCGATCTGATATTTGGCTGCGATTGCTTCCAGAGGCTGTTTGCTGTCGGCTGGGACAACATACTCAATATTCTGGCCAACTAAGCGGCTGTTTGCTGCTGGCAACGGGTATTCGACGGCCGACGCTGACAGGCTGGTCAGGGTCAGACCACACAGCAGAGCCGGCATGGCATTGCGCATGATGTTCATAGGGGTCCTGTAATTGTTACTTGATTCAAGCTAATTGAGTTAGTTTGGCTATTTATCGGTTTTGTTTTTTACATGCTCAGGTTATTGGTCAGAGTGAGGGTGTGACCAAGATGCGCATTTTTGCCCTGTCTGCGTAATATTTCAACTTTATGATGCAAATCACTGCAAAAAGTCATGCTACCGGATTGTTGACTGGCTAAATAATCGATTTTTCCGAAGATTGTGCCCAAACGAATAGTGATGAGCGGTCGCTTTCCTCTATTATCGAAAGATTGGCTCAGACACAGGTAACGGGCATGTTCAGGGTTTATCACTCCAATCAGCTGGATGTTTTAAAAAGTCTGTTGGCACATCTCATTCAATTGTCACCGCTGCAACCCGCATTGGCGGCAGAAACTATTCTGGTGCAAAGCCCCGGCATGGCGCAGTGGCTGAAACAAACACTGGCACAAGATCTGGGTGTGGCGGCGAATATCGTGTTTCCACTGCCATCGAGTTTTATCTGGCAGATGTTTCATCAGGTGCTGCCGGAAGTACCGAAAGAAAATCCGTACACCAAACCGGCGATGTTGTGGCGACTGATGCAGTTGTTACCACAATGCATGGCGGATGAACTGTTTGCCCCATTGGCCGGTTATCTGGCGCAAGACGACGATGGTCGGCGTTGTTATCAGCTGTGTCAGCGCATCGCCGACTTGTTCGACCAATATCTGGTCTATCGGCCGGACTGGATTGTCGATTGGGAGCAAGGCGGCGCACTGGGCGCAGAAGCGCAACCGTGGCAGCCGGTGTTGTGGCGTAAATTAGTCGCGCTGACCGAACAGCAAGCCAGTCATCTGCATCGGGTTAACTTATTCTCTAGTTTTATCAACACGCTGAAAGCCGGTAAACCGAACGCGGTGTTGCCGCAGCGATTGTTTGTGTTTGGTATCTCATCATTGCCGCCGCATTATCTGGAAGCGCTGATGGCGCTGGGCGAGCATTGTGAGGTGCATCTGCTGCTCACCAATCCGTGCCGCTATTACTGGGGCGATCTGCAGGAAGAGAATCAGCTCAACCGGCGGGTGCTGAATAACTTGCTGGCGCAGCGTCGTGAACGTTGGCAACAGGCGGAATTGCAGCAGCCGCTATTACCTGAGACCGAATTAGCGCGCTTGTTCAGCGATGACGGCGAGCAGCAGGGCAACCCGTTATTGGTGTCGCTGGGTAAACAGGGGCGTGATTATCTGGCGTTACTGGCGGAAATCAGTGCCGCTGAAATTGATGCTTTTGCCGAGATCAACAGCGATAGTCTGTTGCATCTGGTGCAGCAAGATCTGCTGGAACTGCAAGATGGCACGCGCATCAAACCAAAACGTCAGATCACAGCGGAAGACCGCTCACTGGTGCTGCATGGTTGTCACAGCCCATTGCGGGAAGTGGAAGTGCTGCACGACCAACTGCTGCAACGCTTTGGCGCTGACTCAAACCTGACGCCGAAAGATGTCGTGGTGATGGTGGCAGATATCAACCGCTACGGCCCCTATATCCAAGCCGTGTTCGGTAGTGCCGCTGGCGAACGTTATATTCCATTTTCGATTTCTGATCGTTCGGCAACGCAGGAAAATCCGTTATTACAAAGTTTCCTGATCTTGTTATCGCTACCGAGTTTACGCTGTACCGCGACCGAGTTGCTGGAGTTGTTGGCGGTACCGGCACTGCTCAAACGCTTCGGGCTGGCGGAAAGTGACCTGACCACGCTGCGCCGTTGGGCGCTGGAGTCGGGCGTGCGCTGGGGGTTAGCACCAGCCGATGGCGATCGTTTCGAGTTGCCACCGCGTGAGCGGCATACCTGGTCGTTTGGGTTGGAGCGGATGCTGCTCGGCTTTGCCAGTGGCAACGAAACCCTGTTTGCTGATGTCGCACCGTACACCGCGATTGAAGGGCAAAATGCGGTGAAACTCGGTCAGCTGGCACGGTTTATCAGCCAGGTGCTGGCGCTGCGTGACACGCTGGAAACGGCTCGGCCGATCACTGAGTGGCAGAATCTGGTCGATCGGTTGTTGCTTGATTTTTACCTGCCGGAAGAGCAGTTGGATGACGACGATGCAACGGCACTGAGCCTGATCCGTTCAACGGTGCAAAGCTGGCAGCAACGGCTGTCGCAGATGAATTATCAGGCGCCACTGCCGTTGACCGTATTCCATGACCATCTGCAAAGTGAGTTGAATGCAGTGCGGGGCGGGCAGCAATTCCTCGCCGGACGGGTCAACTTTTGCACCCTGATGCCGATGCGTGCGATCCCCTTTAAAGTGGTGTGTCTGCTCGGCATGAACGATGGCTTGTATCCGCGTAGCATGCCGCCGCTGGGTTTTGATTTGATGGCCAACCAGCCACGCAAAGGCGATCGTTCGCGCCGCGAAGACGACCGTTATCTGTTTTTAGAGGCCATGCTTGCAGCCCAGGAACAGCTCTATATCTCGTATGTGTCGCACAGCGCCACCGACAATCGGCATCTGATGCCATCGGTGCTCGTCACCGAATTGCAGGAGTATTGCCAGCGCGCATTTTGTCTGGCAGCGGCCTGCGAGTGTGACGAAGCGGAACAAGAGACGTCATTACTGGCGCATCTGCTGACCGAGCATCCGCTGGTACCTTACGATGCGCGCTATTTTGCACCGGATGCGCAAGCGGCGGGAGCTCGTCTGTTCAGTTATGCCGCCGATTGGCTGCCGGCGCTGACGCCTACGGGGAACGCTGTTTTTTTTGCTGGTGAGCTGCCATTACCCGATGAGCTTGATCTCGCCAAACATAAACCCGAAATAGAATTGGCCGATTGGCTGCGTTTTTTCCGCAACCCCGTCGCTGGCTTTTTCCGCCGTCGCCTGCGCGTACAGTTTTTGGAACGTGAAGCGGCGCTAGAAGATAACGAACCGTTTTGGTTAGATAAATTACAACAATATCAGCTACGAGAGCGGCTGTTGCGTTATCAGCGCCTTGGTGTGGCCGAGGCGGTTTGGCAGCCGCGCTTGCTGGCCGAAGGGCAGTTGCCCGATGGGGAGTTTGGCAAGCTGGCATTGCAGGGCGATGCCAATAATCTCATGCCATTGGTCATGGCGATGCAAGCATGGCCGCTGGAAAATGCGCAGCGCGAGACCTTCCATCTGGATTTTAATCACTGGCAGTTGCTGGGCAGTGTCGGTGATGTTTATCACGGGCAATTGGTGCGGCATCGGGTGAGTAAACTCAAAGCAAGCTGGCTGGTGGCGATCTGGTTGGAACATTTGGCGTTGTCAGCCGCAGGAAAACTGACTAAACCCACGCAGTTGCTGGCCTTGGATAACGGCAACTTAGGCGAGTGGACACTTGAGGTGCTCAGTGTCGATGATGCGCGAGCAAAACTGCAATTGTGGTGGGCGGCATTTCTGGCTGGCATGCAGCGCCCGCTCTGTTTGCCGATAAACACGGCGTGGGTGTGGCTGGAAAAAGCCCTGACCGAAAGTGGCGAACTGGGTGATGAAGCGCAGCAGTTACAGGCACGCGAACCTGCGTTAAAAACTTACCAGGGCGATGACTTTTTTGTGATCGGTGAAGGCCAAGACACTTACCTAGCGCGCTGTTTCCCGGAGTTAGCCGAGGAGCATTGGCCACAGATACAAACGTGGGCGGTAAAATTATTGCTGCCATTACGCCAGCACTTGCAGGAGGCAGACCATGAGTAAGCCACTGGATATTCTCAGTTTCCCGCTCAGTGGATTACGCCTGATCGAGGCCAGTGCCGGCACCGGTAAAACCTACACCATTGCCGGGCTGTATCTGCGTTTGTTGCTGGGGCATGGTGCGGGTGAGGCGGGGTTTGGCACGCCGCTGCTGGTTGATCGCATTCTGGTGGTGACTTTTACCGAAGCGGCCACGGCTGAGCTGCGCGAGCGTATCTTAAAAGCGATCCGTGACACGCGACGGGCAATTGAGGCGGGTTTTAGCAAAGACCCGCTGATCCAACGCTTGCTGGATGAATGTCCGAACAAAGCGCTGGCGTTACGCCAGCTGCTGACTGCTGAGCGGCAGATGGATGAAGCGGCGATCTACACCATTCATGGTTTTTGCCAGCGCATGCTGACGCAAAACGCCTTTGAATCGGGCAGTCTGTTTGATAATGAATTTTTAACTGAAGAGCAAAACCTGCGCGCCTCGGCCGTGGCCGATTTTTGGCGCCACATTACCTATCAGGCCGATACCTTGCTGGCACAAGCGCTGCTCGATCACTGGAAAGGGCCGGATGTATTGTTGCGCGACATCAGTCCGCATCTGGCGTTAGCGGGTTTGCAATGTCAGCCGCGTACCGGCGAGACCTTGGCCGAACGCCATCAGGCGATCATCGGTCGGTTAAATAGTTTACGAGAAGCATGGCTCGCGGCTGTGGGCAGCCTTGAAGCTGTGATTGCGGCATCGGGGGTTAGTAAACAGAGTTATTCGAAAAAAAATCTGCCGAACTGGCTGAATAAAGTCAGTGAGTGGGTCAATGCGCCGCTCAAAAGTTATCAGTTACCCAAGGCGCTGGAAAATTTCTCCGCGTCGGTGTTGGCCGCGAAAACCAAAACCGGCGCCGTGCCAACGCATCCGTTGTTTGATCAGATTGAAACGCTGCTGGCGCAATCCAACGACATCGACGACGTGGTAATAGCTGATGCGCTGACGCAAGTGCGCGCGCGCTTGCAGCAACAAAAACAGCGTCAGCAACAGCTGTCGTTCGATGATCTGCTGGCCAATCTGGCACGAGCATTAAGCTCCGAGCGTGGTGCTGTGCTGGCGGAACGCATTCGCGAACAATATCCGGTTGCCATGATCGACGAGTTTCAGGATACCGACCCGCTGCAATATCAGATCTTTTCCACGCTGTATGGGCAAAACCCAGAGTGCGGGTTTTACATGATCGGCGATCCGAAACAGGCGATTTATGCGTTCCGTGGTGCCGATATTTTTACCTACATCGCCGCGAAACAGCAGGTGGCCGCCCATTACACGCTGCAAACCAACTACCGTTCCACCGATGAATTAGTGCGTGCGGTGAATGCCTTATTTGCTCACTCCCACGCCCCGTTTATTTATCAAGAGAGTATTCCGTTTGAAACGGTGAAAGCCAAGGGCAAAGAGACCGGTTTTGTGTTAGAAGGCCGGCCGCAAACGGCATTGCAATGCTGCCTTCCGCTGGAAGGGGAAATCAGTGGTGCCGCTTATCAGCAACGTATGGCGCTGGCGGCGGCGGCGCAAATTCATGCGTGGCTGACGGCGGCACAAAAGCAGCAGGCGATGCTGGATGGTAAAACGTTACGACCTAATGATATTGCGGTGCTGGTGCGCAGCGGGCGTGAAGCTGCCGTGATGCAGCAAGCATTGCACGAGTGCGGCATTGCCAGCGTCTATCTTTCCAACCGAGAGTCGGTGTTTGCACAACCGGTAGCGCACGATGTAGCGCGTCTACTGGAAGCTTGCCTCAATCCGCAGGATGAGATGTTAATTCGTGCGGCGATGGCGACCGGCCTGCAAGGCTGGACGATGAGACAACTGGCCAACCTGAATGACGATGAAACCTTGTGGGAGCAGACCGTCGAGCGTATCCGGCAGGCGGGTGAATTATGGCGACAACGGGGCATTTTGCCGATGCTGCGCCAATGGCTGTTCTGGTATCAGATCCCGGAGCGTTTACTGGGTGAAGTGAATGGTGAGCGCCAACTGACCGATGTGCTGCATCTGGGCGAATTGCTGCAAACCGCCGCCAGTGCGCTGAACGGTGAACATGCGCTGCTGCGCTGGTTATTGGAGCGTTGTCAGCAGCCGAATGGTGATGCGGACGAGCAGCAACTGCGGCTCGATTCCGAGCGCCAGCGCGTGCAGATCGTCACCATCCATAAATCGAAAGGGCTGCAATATGGGTTGGTGTTGCTGCCGTTTATCTGTGCTTATCGCGGCAACGACACACCGCGTTATCACACCGAGAGCGGCGTGCGATTGGATCTGTCCGGTTCGGAGGCAGCGTGGGATCACGCGGCCGAAGAGCGTTTGGCGGAAGATCTGCGGCTGCTGTATGTGGCGTTAACGCGCGGTGTGTTTGTTACTTGGCTGGGGTTGGCGGATTTGAAGCCGAACAGCAAAACCAAGGCGAAAGATGATCGTCCGGCGGCGCTGGATTATTTGCTGAAAAACGATAGCGATACGGCATTTACGCAGCGATTCCGCCAGTGGCTACAGATACAGAATAATCATGATTTAGCGGCGGAAGTAGCAGAAATAACCTTTCCAACTGACCCGTATCAGGAAGTTAAACCGCTATTACCTGCGGCACAAGCACGGCAGTTTAGCGGGCAGCTGGAGCGCAACTGGCGGGTGACCTCCTATTCGGCACTCACGGTCAGCCATGGTTCTGCGACACCCAAACCGGCTGCGCCGTTGACGACTACTGATACTGAACCGTTAGCGCCGCGTTTTGATGTATTTAGTTTCCCGCGTGGTGCGCATGCCGGTACGTTCCTACATAGCTTATTGGAAGATCTCGATTTTGGTGCCGATGGTGCCACCCGTCAGCAATGGATTGTGCAGCATCTGCAAGGTGTGCAACTGAGCCACGATTGGCAGCCGGAGCCGTGGTTGCCGGTACTGGAACAGTGGCTGGCACAGATCTTAACCAGTGAACTATTCCCCGGTTTGTCGCTGGCACAGTTAACCCCTGCGCATTGCTTAAGCGAGATGGAATTTTTGCTACCGCTGTCAGCGCTTTCTGCACCCGCACTTAACCGTTGTCTGGCCGCAGGCGATCTACTTTCCGCCCAAGCACCGGCATTGGCATTTAATGAAGTGCAGGGCATGCTGAAGGGTTTTATCGACTTGGTGTTTGAGCACGACGGCCGTTTTTACGTGGTCGATTATAAATCGAATTATCTTGGTGATAATGCGGCGGCCTATCAGCAAGCTGCGATGGCGCAAGCCATGATTGAGCATCGTTATGATGTGCAATATCAGCTTTATACGTTGGCGTTACATCGTTATCTGCGTTGCCGTCTGCCCGATTATGACTATGACCAGCATATCGGTGGTGTCTGTTATCTGTTTTTGCGCGGCATGAACGGTGAGGCGGGCAGTGGCGTGTATGCGACTAAACCGGACAAAGCCCATATCGACGCGTTAGATGCCTTATTTGCCGGCGAAGCGGCCGTAACCAACGGGGAGCTCATGTAATGACCACCACCTCTTTTGTGTTAACTCCGCTGTGGCAAGCATTATTGGACGCCCGACTCTTACGCGATCTGGATGTGCAACTGGCGCAGCTATTGGCACGTTGGGATGCGAATGACAGCATCCAGCTGGCGGTGGCGATCACCAGCCAAGAGCTGGGGCGGGGTCATGTCTGTTTTGATTTGACGACGTGGCCGGAACGGCTGGCGCAGTGGCAGGCGTTGTTACCCGAGGTCGCTTTACCAGCGGTCAGCGTATCTGAGTTGACGACCCTGTTAGAGCGCAGCCCGTTGGTGCATCGGGTCAGCGATCCATCGGTGGTTGAAGAGCAAGCGGGGCAACCCCTGACCTTATTTGCCGGACGACTTTACCTCAGCCGCTATTTTCGTTTTGAACAGCAAGTCGCCTGTTGGTTACAACAAGCCAGTTTGCCAATCGCAACGAGCGCTGATACCCCTGAACTGGCCCAGCAATTGCGCCAATTGTTTACGCCACAAACAGACGTTGATTGGCAAGCCGTAGCCGTAGCGACTGCCTGTGACGGACGTTTTACGCTGATCTCCGGTGGCCCCGGCACAGGGAAAACGACGACCGTGACCAAACTGCTGGCACTGCTGGTGGCGCAAAGTGAACAGCCGTTGTTGATCCGGCTGGCAGCACCGACCGGCAAAGCGGCGGCACGTCTGACGGAATCGATCGCCAAAGCGAAAACCGAGCTGGCCGGGCAGGTGAATGCAGCATGGCTGGCCGGTATTCCGACACAAGCCAGTACTTTGCACCGTTTGCTCGGCGTGATCCCCGGGTTACCGGAATTTCGGCATAACGGGCAAAATCCGCTACCGCTTGACGTGCTGGTGGTCGATGAAGCCTCGATGATCGATTTACCGATGATGGCGCGTTTGCTGGTCGCCTTACCGCCGCAGGCACGCTTGATTTTACTCGGTGATAAAGACCAGCTGGCATCGGTGGAAGCGGGTGCGGTACTGGGCGATATCTGCCAGTTTGTCGCGCAAGGGTTAAGCTCACAACAAGCGCGACAATTGCAACAGCGCACCGGTTACGAGCTGCAAAATTACGTGCAACCTGCGGGGCACCCGCTGCGCGATCGTCTCTGTCTGCTGCGTAAAAGCTATCGTTTTGCGGCCGATTCCGGCATCGGCAAACTGGCGGAAGCGGTGAACAACGGGGACGTGAAAGCGGCGCATGCCGTGTGGGCACAAGACTATCGCGATATCCGCCTGCACAGTGACGAACAACGTCTCGAGATGGCCATCAGTGTGGCAGCCAAAGGTTATCACGCCTATTTGGCACTGCTCGCTGCGCCCGTTACATCTGATAATGCGATTGATTTGTTGAAGGCGTTCAACCAGATCCGGCTGTTGTGTGCGTTACACGATGGGCCGTGGGGCATTAACGGCATGAATCAGGCCATCGGCCAGCGTTTGCAAGCGCAGGCTAAATTGCAGATGAGCGGCGAGTGGTTTGCTGGGCGGCCGGTGATGATCACCGAAAACGACTATGGGCTGAACCTGTATAACGGCGATATCGGCATTGCCGCCAGCGACGGCGAACGGCTGCGGGTCTGGTTTGTGTTGCCTGATGGCAAAGCGCACGGCTTTCTGCCCAGCCGTTTGCCAGCCCATGACACGGCGTGGGCAATGACGGTGCACAAATCGCAAGGCTCAGAGTTTACTCACACCCTGCTGCTGCTGCCGCCCGACGTGAACCCGTTGCTGACACGCGAATTGCTCTACACCGGCATCACGCGCGCCCGTGAACAGCTGGATCTGTTTGCCACACCGGAAGTGCTGGCCCTGATGGTACGGAAACAGACCGAACGTTACAGTGGTTTAGGTGCCATGCTGCAAACCATGTCAGCGGCAGAATAACGACGGACAACAGAATGTCAGATATGCTTAAGGTGAGATGTTGACATTCTGAACAGTTCAAATAAGATGTATAGACATTTAGACGTCCAAACATCTGTTTTGTTTGGTCGATGCAGGAAGCGGAGCCTTCCGTCCCACAGGCCGTAAGGCAGGCAAGGAGTAATCATGAGTTTTGACAGCGCACGTCAGGTAGAAGCCCTGAACCAGAATCTGGCCGAATTGAATGGCGATATTAATGTTTCGTTTGAGTTTTTCCCGCCAGCCACTGAAAGCATGGAACTGACGCTGTGGAACTCGATTGAACGCCTGAGCAAACTGAAACCGAAATTTGTCTCAGTCACTTATGGTGCTAACTCCGGCACCCGCGACCGCACGCACAGCATTATCAAAGACATCAAAGAACGTACCGGTCTGATTGCCGCGCCGCACCTGACCTGTGTGGATGCTACTCGTGACGAGCTGCGTACCATTGCCAAAGATTATTGGGATAACGGCATTCGCAACATCGTGGCGCTGCGAGGTGACTTGCCAGCCGGTGCAGGTAAACCAGAAATGTACGCCGATGATCTGGTAGCGTTGCTGAAAGAGGTAGCCGATTTTGATATCTCCGTGGCCGCTTACCCGGAAGTGCACCCAGAAGCGAAAAGCGCACAGGCGGATCTGCTGCACCTGAAACGTAAAATCGATGCCGGTGCCAACCGCGCCATCACTCAGTTCTTCTTTGATGTGGAAAGCTACCTGCGTTTCCGCGATCGTTGTGCCGCGATTGGTATTGAAGCTGAAATCGTGCCGGGCATCCTGCCGGTGTCAAACTACAAAAATCTGCTGAAATTTGCAGGCTTCACCAACGTGAAGATCCCGCAATGGTTGCATCAGCGTTTTGAAGGCATCGCTGATGATGATCAGATGACCCGTAACATGGTCGGTGCCAGCATCGCGATCGACATGGCGCGTGTGCTGTCGCGTGAAGGGGTAAAAGATTTCCACTTCTATACGCTGAACCGCTCGGAACTGACTTACGCCATCTGTCATACTTTGGGTGTGCGCCCGAAAGCGTAATGCTTTGATATAAAATCTGAATATAAAAAAGGCGCCATACCTTGTGGTATCGCGCCTTTTTTCATGCCATTTTGGGCCGTTAAGCGATATTGGCTTCCAATAATACTTTGCGCAGACGGCGTAAACCTTCCACCATTTTCTCTGGTTCGGTATGGCTGAAGTTCAGGCGGATATAACCATGCGGCGGATTGCTTTCCGCAAAGAACGCTTCACCCGGCATAAAGGCCACCCCGGCTTCCAGCGCAATTTTTAACAGCGGGCGGGTATCCACCGCGTTTTTCAATTTTAACCAGAAAAACAGTCCGCCGGATGGGATCTGCCACTCCGCCAGATCGGCAAATTCACTCTCCAGTGCCGCGGCAAATGCGTCGCGACGTACACGATAAAAGTCACGCAGACGTTCCAGACGTTGTGGTTTATCGGCCGAGTTCATGTACTCCAGCGCCAGCCATTGTCCTGGACGGTTGGTGTGCAAATCCGCTGCCTGTTTCAGACGCACCAGATGAGTGATCAAATCAGGGTGCGCAATCAGATAACCGATCCGTAAACCGGGGATCAGCACTTTGGAAAACGAACCAAAATAGATCCACGGTGCGGTTTTTAGAAACGAGCAGATTGGCGGTTTGGTCAGATTGTCATAATCCAGCTCGCAGTACGGCTCATCTTCAATCAATGGCAGGTTGTATTGATCGAGTAACGCCGCTACGGCCTGACGTGAGGCCACGTCATAACAGGTGCCCGACGGGTTTTGGAAACTCGGGATCAGGTAAGAAAAACGCGGTTTGTGGTCGCGGATCTGATGTTCAAAATTTCCGATATCTGGCCCTTGGGTGCCGAGTTGGATGCCTTGGCATTGCGCTTGAAACAAATTAAAACACTGCAACGCCGCCAGATAGGTCGGTGATTCAACCAGCACCTTGCTGTTCGGGTCGATGAACAGTTTCGAGACTAAATCGAGCCCTTGTTGTGAGCCCGACAAAATCAGCACCTGATTGGCATCACAATCGATGCCTTTCTGGCGCGCTTCGGCAGCAATTGCTTCACGCAGTTCCGGTTCACCTTCACTCATGCCATATTGTCTGACCTTGTTCGGCAACACCGACCAGTCAATATCCGGAAAACTGCCTTCCGCCGGTAAGCCGCCGGCGAATGAAATGATATTCGGCTTTTGCGCGCTGGCTAAGATTTCTCGGATGATTGAGGATGTGAGATGTTGAATGCGTTCGGCGAACATGCGGCCTCCGGTGCTGCGGGCATGAGTTGTTTCATTGCTATTTCTGATGCAGGACGATAGATTCTAGTAAATTATCGGTAGATACGTCAGCGAAGTTGACCTATCTTGCCAGCGCACTCAATTAAGTCAATATGGTTGACCAAAATAATCAAAATTCGCTCAATGCGGCGTTAGAGCTGTTCCATTTTGCCTTCCGTGCGTTTACCTCCGGCCCCGATGCGATCTTGGCGGAGCAGGGGTTAGCGCGTGTGCATCACCGTATTCTCTATTTTGTCGGGCGCAACCCCGCCATCAGCGTGAATGCGTTGCTGAAGATTCTTGACGTCAGTAAACAAGCGCTGAATGGCCCGTTACGTGTGCTAAAAGAGCTCGATTTGATCGCAGCGAATACCGACGAATTTGATAAACGCATCAAGCGGTTAACGCTAACCAGCTCAGGGCAAGCGCTGGAAAATCGCTTATCGCAAAGCCAACGCGAGCTGATGACACAAGTGTTTAACGACGCGGGTAGTGATGCTGAACAACAGTGGCGCGCGATTATGCAGAAATTGGCCGACACCCAATTTGCCCAGCTACTGAGTCCCGACCACAACCCGTTAACAGCAGCCAGCGACGACTGAACCTGCGTTCCTGAACAAACTTTTTCCAGCTGACAAAAACCCAGCTCACAAAAAAGAGGTGCGATACCGCCAAGTTTGCGCCTTTTTTGTTTTTGCCGCGTATCACTTTTTTCCTCTATGCTTTTTGATACCAGCCTTTGGAGATCAGCGACATGCAGCGCTTTAGCACCAGTAATGAGTTACGTCTGTCGGAATTGATCGGTTCGCTCAGTCATGCGTTGGATATCACCGAAGGGCAGCCGGAAGGGCATTGCGTACGCTGTTGCTGGATCGGCATGCAGCTCGGTGAGCGGCTCGGTTTGCCGGCACAGCAATTACATGAACTGTATTACATGTTGCTGCTGAAAGATCTGGGCTGTAGCAGTAATGCCGCGCGGATCTGCGAGTTATACCTGACCGATGATCTGCGTTTTAAACACGATTTTTCGCAAGTCGATAGCAGCATCGCCAACGTGGTGACGTTCGTCTTAAAACATACCGGTTTGCAGGCTGGTTTAAGCGAACGTTTCAGCAGTCTGTTTACTATCTTTCGTAACGGTGAGCAGATCGCGACAGAACTGATCCAAACACGTTGTCAGCGCGGGGCGGAGATTGCCCGGCAGCTGCGGTTTAGTGAACCGGTCGCACAAGGCATCTTGTCGCTGGATGAACATTGGGATGGCGGCGGTAAACCGGCTGGGCTGGTCGGTGAGCAGATCCCGTTGTATGCGCGAATTGCATTGTTGGCGCAGATTGTTGATGTGTTTCATTCCGCCAGTGGGCCGGTCGCGGCGCGCAAAGAGGTGCAGCAGCGCGTGAAAAAATGGTTTGATCCAACGCTGGTTCAGCTGTTTGAGCAAGTTTCTAATAATGACTCTTTCTGGCAAACGCTGGCGTCACCGACGTTAGAGCAGCAGGTGTTTGCGTTGTTAGCCGGTGAGGGCGAGCGGCCGTTAGATGAAGATTATCTGGATGAGATCGCCGCGGCCTTTGGTCAGGTGGTTGACTCGAAAAGCCCTTACACCGCCGGCCATAGCGGTCGGGTGGCGCTGTATACCGATATGCTGGCGCAGGAGCTGGGTTTATCGCCAGAGCGGCGGCGTTGGCTGAAACGCGGCGCCTTATTGCACGATGTGGGCAAGCTGGGGGTGAGTAATACGATTTTGGATAAACCTGGCAAACTGAATGCCGAGGAATGGGCAGCGGTACAGCGGCATGCGGAGTTTACCGAAAATATTTTAAGCCGGATTTCGGCCTTTGCGGAGCTGGCGCGTGTGGCGGGCGCACATCATGAACGGCTGGATGGTCAAGGTTATCCGAAAGGGCTGACCGCCGGGCAGATCACGCTGGAAACCCGCATCATTACCACGGCGGATATCTTTGATGCGATCACTGCGGCCCGGCCATATCGTGGCGCGATCCCGATTCCAAAAACCCTCGATATCATGGCGGAAACGGTGGGCACCGCGATTGATGCCGACTGTTTTGCCGCCCTCAATCGGGTGATTGAACGTCTGGAGTTGCCGGTGCCGGAACCAGCGTAAAACGTTCTAATCGTGCCAGTGCCAGATCGAAATCAAATGCCTGCAGATGATTATTGATCTGTTGTAATTCCGCCTGCGGGATCAGCGCCTGTAAACCGGGCTCTAGCTGAGCGTACAGATCTAACGCGCCGCAATCGTTATCGCCAATCAGCTTCCGCAGTGTTGCCAACGCTTCGTCAGTGACACGTTGTAAATGATGGGTGGTAGTGGCCAACTGCAGATCATGCGGAATGATTTGCGTGTTGATTTGGCGGCAGAGTTGCTGCAGTGCGCCATCCAGCTGATTCGTCATCACCAGTAAACCCGCCATGTCAGTGGAATGACTCAGTGCTTTTTCCAGCTGTGCCGCCAGATCGGATACCGCAATAGCACCAATATTGGCGGCCACCCCTTTCAGACTGTGGGCCAATGGTTTGGCAATGGTTGGCTGTTGTTGTGCCAGTAAATCGCGGATGCGGGCCGGAATGCCGCCTTGTTCATGGCAAAATTGCTGTAATAACTGTAGATAAAGGGTTTGGTTACCATTAACCCGCTGTAACGCGGTTTGGCTATCCAGCCCATCCAGCTGTAGCTGCAGCTGCAGGTTTGCATTACTGGATGCGCTTTGCCGACTGCCACTCAGTTTGTGAACCAGATAGTGGCTCAGCAGTTTATAGAACAACTGTGGATCAATCGGTTTTGCAATATGGTCGTTCATGCCTTCGACCAGACAACGTTCGCGTTCATCCTGCAGTGCGTGTGCAGTCATGGCGATGATCGGGAGTTGTTGAAAACGGGCATCGGCGCGGATCGCTAGCGTGGCTTCATGGCCATCTAAGCCCGGCATCTGCAGATCCATAAACACCAGATCGTAATGCGTTGGCTCATGAGAAAACAGTAACGACATCGCTTCATGACCATTGGCTGCTACGTCGGTGTGGATACCGCTGGCGATCATCATTTCGACGGCAATTTGCTGATTGATCGGGTTATCTTCCGCCAGCAGCACATTGGCTTGCCGGAATTGCGGTAAGAGCAGATGCTCGAATACCGCGATGGTTTCACCTTGCGGTGGCGCAAACAGCCGCATCAGACCATCAACCACCTGCGACTGGCTGATCGGTTTGGTCAGGAAACCTTCAAAACCAACGGCTTTGGCTTCCTGCTGAATGTCGTCATAACTAAACGCCGTGACCAGCACCATGCGGGGTGGTATGGGTAATTCCCGCGCGTGTTGTGCCAGCACAATGCCATTCATTTCCGGCATCTGCCAATCGGTCATCAGCAAATGAAATGGCGTACCTTCCTGATTGGCTTGCTGCAAGCGTAACCACGCTTGGTTAGCACTGGTCACCGCTTCGGCATGCAGCGGTAATTGCTGTAATGCGGCGAGCAAAATATCGCAGGCTACCTCATTGTCATCGACCACCAACACTCGCAGTCCGGTGATTGCACCGGGGATCAGCCGGCGTTTTTCGTTCATGATCTGATTGGCGGTCAGTTGGATGGCAAACGAAAATTCACTGCCGACATCAGGTTCACTTTTTACCTGGATGGTGCCACCCATTTGCTCGACTAAATGGCGGGCAATGGTCAGGCCCAGGCCGGTGCCACCAAAGCGGCGGGTGGTTGAACCATCGGCTTGCGTAAAGGCTTGAAACAGGCGGCTGGTTTGTTCCGGCGTCATGCCAATACCGGTATCGCGGATAGTAAATTGCAGCGTCAGCTGGTCGTCAGCTCGCGCTTGCTGGCGCACCTGCAAATGCACATAACCCTGTTCGGTAAATTTCACCGCGTTACTGACCAGATTGATTAAGATCTGGCCCAGCCGTAACGGGTCACCCAGCAGACTGCGTGGAATATCCGGCGCGATATCAAACAGCAGCTCCAGCCCTTTTTCATTCGCCCGTTGTGATGACATGACCGACAGATTGGCTAATACATCGTCGAGATTAAAGGCGATATGTTCCAGTTTCAGCTGATTGGCTTCGATTTTGGAGACATCGAGAATGTCATTGATGATGCCCAGTAACGACGTGCCGGCCTGATGAATTTTATTCAGATAGTCGCGCTGTTTGGCGGAAAGTTCGGTTTTCAGCGCCAGATACGCCAGCCCGATCACCGCATTCATCGGCGTGCGGATTTCATGGCTCATGTTGGCGAGAAACATCGATTTGGTACGGGTGGCCGATTCGGCGGCTTCTTTGGCCTGACGTAATTGCTCGGTCTGCTGATGGCGGGCGGTGATGTCCATCCAGTAACCGTTCCAGATCCAGTCATGCTCTTCCTGCCGGTTGCAGAGTGCTTTGACCCGTACCCAACGGATCTCGCCATGGCGATAAATCCGGTGTTCCAGATCAAAATCGCGGTGCTCCTGAAAGGCTTGGGTAATGGCGGCAACCACCGAACTACATTCTTCCGGCAATAAAATACGTTCCAGCGCCCGTACATCTGTCAGTAATTCATAGGGGTTCAGCCCTAATACTTCACGGGTTTTTGCGCTGGCATAGGTATAACGACTGTGCTCTTCATCGTCGCCACTACGGAACTGAAAAATCGCCAGCGGCAGAGCATCGGAAAGGTCTTGCAGATGTTGGCGGGCGCGTTGCTGAATTGCTTGTTGTGTTTCTGCTGCGGCTACGGTTTCGGCTTCCATCTGCCGCTGTAATAACCAGACCCAGCGTAAGATCGACATGGCGACAATAATCAGTGCGGCTAACAGGGCCGCCTGCCACAGTGGCAACCAGCCTGACATATCCTGTAATAACACGACTTGCCAGGAGCCCTGCTGGTCCGGCCAATCTAGCGCAGCGCTGCTGATAGCATATTGTTTGCCCTCAAAAGCGATACTTTCTTTATTCAGGGTAAAAGGCAGTGAGGCTGGAACATGGTCACGGAACAGATTTTTAAATTGTTTTTCGGCTATTAAGCGCTGACGTTGTGGCTCGGTGATCGGGGCGGCCATCTTTAAGATCCACTTCGGTCGATTAGACGCAAATACCACACCATCTGGTGATACCAGTAGCGCGGGGCTGGTTTGTGTTTTAAGTGTTTCATCCAGTAATGCCGCGCTGACACGCACGGTATACACCCCGTTCACGGGCGATTGATTCGACATGGTGCGGTGCACCGGTGCGGCGATGTATAACCCGCGCAGTTCATCGGCGACACCAATGGCGGGATAAACGTTTGGAACTCCTTTGATGGCTCGTTGCCAGTAAGGCCGATAACTGACGTTGACGCCCAGTGAGCTGTACGCGGGATTGTTATTAAAGTAACCGACCACCAGACCGGTGTTATCTTCAACCACCGCAATATCGGCATGATATTGCTGCAAGACACTGACAAATTCCTGCTGCAGTCGCGGGTCATCGGCTGGGATCAGACCATCAAGCCGCTGTTTGATACTATCGGAAACCAGCCCCATCAACACACAAGCCCCCATCACCGGGCTGCGGCTGCTGATGGATTGAATATCCAGCACGATCTGGTGTACCTGCTTAGCCTGTGCTTCGTGCTGTTGTTGTTCCAGCAGATGTTTTTGCAAGCCAACACCTAACCCCACCGCTAAAAGAGTGATGATTAACCAGATCAATGTGGGGGCATGTTTGTCTTTCATATGACTTGTCATCAGCAGCTTATCTTGTGGCTCAGATGCATGTTAACGATAGATAAGAAGAGTGTAGATGGTATGGCCGGCGAGGTTGTAGCTGGAGTGCAGAATTGTGAGATGACGATTGCGGAGCCAATGAGAATGGCTCCGCAATTCAGGTATAACTTAGTGTTGCGGTTTGCTGCTGCGTTGTCCGCCTGCAGCTGAACGGTTACCTTGTGGGCGACCAGCAGGTGCATGTGGCGAACGTGCTGGCTGACCGGCGCGCTGAGTGCCAGAGCGAGTTGGCGATGCCGGTTTTGCCGCGCCTTCCGACTGGCGGGCTTGATGCGCGCGTGGCTGGCCCATGTGAGGGTTGTTGGCTTTGCGTTGTTCACCTTGTGCTGTACGAGGCGTACGCGGTGGACGAGGTTCGTTGTCACCGAAACTTTCCATCTTCGGTTTTTTCGGTTTTTTCACTGGGCGCGTCAGTTGTGCTGTGGTGGTCATCGCGACCGGATTTTGTGGCTTGAAGCCATCAAATTCTTCACGCGGCAGAATTTGTTGGATCAGTTTTTCCACATCAACCAGCAATGGCTGTTCATCAGCACTGACCAGAGAAATCGCATGACCTTCCATACCGGCACGACCGGTACGACCGATACGGTGCACGTAATCTTCGGCGATATTTGGCAGTTCGTAGTTCACCACTTGCGGCAGTTGCGCGATGTCGATGCCGCGTGCGGCAATATCGGTGGCGACCAGCACACGCACAGAGCCATCTTTAAAGCCGGATAACGCACGGGTGCGCGCGCCCTGGCTCTTGTTACCGTGGATAGCGGCGGCCTGAATGCCAGCGGTTTCCAGCTGGGTGACCAGTTTATTGGCGCCATGTTTGGTGCGCATAAACACCAATACCTGCTGCCAGTTGTTGTGTTTGATTAAATGACACAACAGCGCCGGTTTGCGGCCTTTATCGACCGGGCAGATGGTTTGTTTGATGGTTTCCGCGGTGGTGTTGCGCGGTGCCACATCAATTTGTACTGGCTCATTCAGCAAGCCACTCGCCAGTGTGCGGATCTCATCGGAGAAGGTCGCAGAGAACATCAGCGTCTGACGATCTTTTGGCAGCATGTTGATGATTTTACGGATATCGCGGATAAAACCCATGTCCAGCATGCGGTCGGCTTCATCTAAAATCAGCACTTCCAGTTGGCGGAAATGCAGGGCGTTCTGGCTGACCAGATCCAGCAGACGACCTGGCGTTGCCACCAGCACGTCCGCGCCTTTGCGCATCGCCAGCATCTGCGGATTAATATTCACGCCACCGAACACCACCACTGATTTCAGCGGCAGGTATTTCCCATAGGTGGTGACGCTTTCAGCAACTTGTGCTGCCAGCTCACGCGTTGGCGTCAGCACCAGTGCACGAACGGCATTCGAGCGAGCCAGATTACCGCGTGACAGACGGTGCAACAGCGGCAGGGTAAAGCCGGCTGTTTTACCGGTGCCGGTTTGTGCCGCCGCCATCACATCTTTACCGGCCATCACGGCAGGGATCGCCTGCTGTTGGATCGGGGATGGAGTGTCGTAGCCTTTTTCTTTCACGGCACGCAGTATGAGTTCGCTTAAGCCCAGTTCAGTAAATGACATTAAATGGTGATTCCTGTTTTATAAAATGTGAAAGCAGCAACGCTGTGCGTATCGCTTTTAGAAGATGCAAGTCGTCGGTAATAAGGCCTTACACCAGCTTGCGTACTCTCACTTTGCGGCCTTTAATTTTGCCGTCCTGTAAATAACCGTAGACCTTGTTGGCAATGCTGTGATGCACCGCGACATAGGCATGTAATTCTGCAATATTGATTTTGCCGATCTGCTGGCCGTTAAAGCCGGCTTCTTTGGTCAGTGCACCGAGAATATCGCCGGGGCGCACTTTGCTTTTGCGGCCACCGTCGAGGCACAGCGTGACCATCTCGGGTTTCATGTTGTCCGGGTTTTTCTTCAGTTCATCGAGGTTGCCCCAGACGGCGCGGCTTTGCTGATAATCTTCGATCAGCACCACACGATTGGCTTGTGATGCGGTGGTCAACGTCAACGCCAGACCGGTTTGCCCCGCACGACCGGTACGGCCGATACGATGCACGTGAATTTCTGGGTCGGGTGTTAGGTCGTAGTTCACCACGGCCTGTAACTCTTTAATGTCCAAGCCACGCGCGGCCACGTCGGTCGCCACTAGAATGGCGCAGCTTTGGTTAGAAAAACGCACCACCACTTGGTCGCGTTCGCGCTGTTCCAGATCGCCGTTCAGCGCCAGTGCACTGTAACCTTGGGCTGATAACGCATCAGCCACCTGCTGGGTCTGGTGTTTCATGTTGCAGAAGATCACCGTGGAACGTGGCTGATAATGTTGCAACAGTTTCAGCAGCGCGGGGAATTTGGCTTCTTGATTTGGCAGCTCAAAGAAACGCTGTTCGATCTGCACGGCACTGTGGGTTGATTCCACGCGCACGCTTAATGGCTCGCGCTGGAACTCCGCACTCAGGCGTTGAATGTCTTCCGGGTAAGTAGCCGAGAACAGCAGGGTCTGACGTTGACGCGGGCAGACTTTCGCAATTTCGCGCATGGCATCGGCAAAACCCATGTCGAGCATTCGGTCGGCTTCATCCAATACCCACGTTTTCAGGGCCGACAGGCTTAAGCTCTCTTTATCTAAGTGTTTTTGCACGCGGCCTGGGGTGCCAACCACGATATGGGCACCTTGCTCCAGCGAGCTGAATTGTGGGCCAATCGGCATACCACCACACAGCGTTAATACTTTTACGTTAGGAATAAGACGCGCCAGACGGCGGATTTCACCGGCCACCTGATCGGCCAACTCGCGAGTGGGGCACAGCACCAAACCTTGTACGTTCAGTGATTTGACATCCAGTGCTTGCAGTAAACCGAGCGCAAAGGCTGCTGTTTTACCACTGCCGGTTTTGGCTTGCGCCAGCACATCTTTACCTTGTAACACCGCTGGCAGACTTTGCGCCTGAATCGGGGTCATTTCGCTGTAACCCAGCGCGGTGAGGTTTTCCAGCAACGCAGGTTGCAGTTTTAATTGCGCAAAAGCAGACGATGCCGCAGTTGCAGCCGAATTTGTATCAGACATGACTAATCCTGAATTAAACCAATAACAAGACCGCCGGACAGGCGAAATGGGTGTCGGACGCAGGACATCGCACCAAAGTAGCAACGAATGTCGGGGAAATTTGTACCGGTTTCAGGCCGCAGCATCTGAGCAAACGTCAAATGGCGAAATGGAAGGTGAAAACGTGCAAACAACGCATCAAACGGTGCGTAGCTTAAGGGAAGGCGCGCGGCATTGCAAACTGCGCAGCGGGGAACGTGATTTTATTTTCGCCAGCGAAAAATACCGCTAACATGCGAAGAGGATTTTTTCGTTTACGGTGATATTCGCAGCAATCGCTGATTGTTGCGCTCAGGGAGTGAACATGAAGCAGAGTCAACGACATCAGAAAATTCTGAACCTGCTGAATCAGCACGGTTTTGTTTCCACCGAAGAGATGGTGGCGCAGTTTGATGTCAGCCCGCAGACGATCCGCCGCGATCTGAACGAACTAGCGGAACAAGAGAAAATTATCCGGCATCATGGCGGGGCTGCACTGCCGAACTCCAGCACCAGCAACACCGCCTACAGCACCCGTAAAGTGATGCAATTGACGGAAAAAGAGCGCATTGCCGCGCAAGTGGCGGCGCGCATTCCCGATGGCGCCTCGTTGTTTATCGATATCGGCACCACCACTGAGGCAATTGCCCGCGCACTGCTCAAGCATAAAGATCTGCGGGTGGTCACCAATAACCTCAACGTGGCGATGACACTGACGGAAAAAGATGACTTTAAGGTCATCATCGCGGGTGGCGAAATTCGTAATCGTGATGGTGGGATTATCGGCGAGGCGACGCGTGATTTTATCGGTCAGTTCCGCATGGATTACGGCATCATCGGTATCTCTGGCATTGATATGACCGGCGCGCTGCTCGATTTCGATTATCAGGAAGTGCGGGTGGCGCAGTCGATTATTCAGCACTCGCGACAGGTGTTTCTGGCGACCGATCACACCAAATTTGGCCGCAATGCGATGGTGAATTTAGGCAATATCAGTCAGGTCGATGTGCTGTTTACCGACCAGCAACCACCGGAAGAGATTGTGCGGATCATGCAGCAAGGGCAGGTGGAGTGTTGTATCTGTTAATCCGCATGAGATAGTGGATCTTGATACCAAAAGCGAGGACGAAGGAACCATTTTGACGACCCTCCGCGCCAAGGATGGCGCGGCGGAGCCCCCACGGATGGGTTTACGGCGTGTCGGCAGAGTGGTTCCTTTGACCGAAGTTTCAACACTCAAGCGGCTGATGTTTCCGCCAACTCAGACACTTGCTTGATTTCTGATTTAGCTAACCGCGCTGCCATGCGTTGTGCCACATAGGCTTTGAGCTGTGCTTTTGCTTCATCGTCTAGTGTTAAGCCGAGCTTAGTGCGGCGCCACAAAATATCTTCTGCGGTGCAGGCCCATTCCTGATCGATCAGATAATCGACTTCTTCGACACATAATTCATTACCAAAACTGACCGTTAATTCAGCCGGTAACCAACTGGCGGCGAGGCTGCCGTAACAACTGGCGATCCGACGGGCGGTGGCGGCATTCAGCCAATGCGCTTGTTTGCGATAACGCTGGGTTAAATGCAGCACGTTGCCTTCAAACTCAGCACCGGGCAGTTTGCTGCTGGCAGTCCAATCTTCCCGTGCTTGTGGGAAATAGGGGGCCAGTTTATGACAAGCGGCCTGTGCCAGTTTGCGATAGGTGGTGAGTTTGCCACCAAACACCGATAACAGCGGCGCTTTGCCCTGTTCATCGGCCAGCTCCAGCGTGTAATCGCGGGTAACCGCTTGCGGTGAGCTGGATTCATCATCACACAATGGGCGTACGCCGGAATAACTCCACACCACATCCGCAGGTGCGATTTGATGCGTGAAATGTTTATTCACCACATCACACAGATACTGCACTTCTTCAGCATTAATTTGCACTGCACGCAGATCACCGGTGTATTCCAGATCGGTGGTGCCAATCAGGGAAAAATGCTGCTGATACGGAATGACAAACACAATGCGTTTATCTTCATTTTGCAGAATATAAGCCTCTTCACGCTCATGAATGCGCGGCACGATGATGTGACTGCCTTTTACTAAGCGGATATTCCGCGGTGATTTCAGCGTCATGGTTTCATCAAACAACCGTTTTACCCACGGGCCGGTGGCATTCACTAGGGCATTCGCCGTGATGTTAAAAGTGTTGCCATTCAGCTGATCTTGCAGCGTCAGCTGCCAATGTTCTTTTTCGCGCACCGCTTTAATACAGGCGGTGCGGGTGTCTACGCGTGCGCCATGGTTGCGCGCTTGCATGGCATTCAACACCACTAAACGAGCGTCATCGACCCAGGCATCCGAATATTCGAAGCCCTTGACCAGATGCGGCTGTACACCATCGTTCGGTGAAAATTTGATACTGCTGCAGGCGGGCAGCGTCACGCGTTTCGCCAGATGGTCATACAGGAACAAACCGGCACGGATCATCCACGCCGGGCGCAGGTGCGGGCGATGCGGCAGGCGAAAACGCATCGGATGGGCAATATGCGGTGCCATGCGCAGCAAGGTTTCTCGTTCCGCCAGTGCTTCTTTGACCAGCCGGAATTCGTAATGTTCCAGATAACGCAAACCACCGTGGATCAATTTGCTCGAAGCCGAAGACGTGGCACTGGCCAGATCGTCCGCTTCGAACAGTGCCACAGTAAGCCCGCGACCAGCGGCATCGGCGGCAATGCCGGTGCCATTGATCCCGCCACCAATGACAACCAAATCGTAATGCGGAATGGTGTTCATCATAAAATGTGCTCCAGCTTTTTGCTCGAATAAAAACATATTAATGTTCGTTATCGAAAATATAGAACAATATCGAGCGTTAGTGTGACGAAAATGTGATCAATAAATGAAAAATGCACAAATTATCGCCGGATTGAGCAGGTCAACTTACGCTGACCTGCGCGATAGTGACTTAATCGACCCAATGCTGCGCGCGGGTGACCGCTTTTTGCCAACCGGCATACAGCTGCTCACGTTGTTCTGCGGGCAGTGTCGGTTCAAATTCACGGTCGGTGCTGAATTTATCGCTCAGCTCGGCGGTGCTTTTCCAGAAACCGACTGCTAGCCCGGCCAGGAACGCGGCACCGAGGGCGGTAGTTTCAATCAGTTTTGGCCGCACGACCGTGGTACCCATGATGTCGGACTGAAATTGCATCAGGAAGTCATTCGCTACGGCACCACCGTCGACTTTCAGGCTGGCCAGACGAATGCCGGAATCTTTTTGCATCGCATCCAACACATCACGGCTTTGATAAGCGATCGATTCCAGAGCCGCACGAATGATGTGATTACGGTTAGCACCACGGGTCAGACCGACAATTGCGCCACGAGCATAAGGGTCCCAATAGGGCGCGCCTAAACCAACGAAGGCGGGTACCAGATATACACCATTCGAATCTTTTACTTTGCCGGCAAAATAACCGGTATCGGTGGCATCATCGATCAGGCGCAGTTCATCACGCAGCCACTGTATAGTGGCGCCGCCCATAAATACCGAGCCTTCCAGCGCGTAATTGACGTTACCGGTCGGGCCTACCGCGATGGTGGTTAACAAGCCGCTGTCTGATTTCACTGGTGTTTCGCCGGTGTTCATCAGCAGGAAACAACCGGTGCCGTAGGTGTTTTTTGCCATGCCTTTTTCAAAACACAACTGGCCGAACAGCGCTGCCTGCTGGTCACCGGCAATGCCCGCGATCGGGATATGCGCGCCACCGCCACGGGTGGTGTAACCATAGATCTCTGATGAAGGACGCACTTCCGGTAGCATGGACGCCGGAATGCCCAGTTCCTGCAGAATATGGCCATCCCATTGCAGATCGCGGATGTTATAGAGCATGGTGCGTGACGCATTAGTCGGGTCGGTAACGTGCACTTCACCGTTGGTCATTTTCCAAATCAGCCAGGTGTCGATGGTGCCAAACAGCAGTTCGCCGCGTTCCGCCTTTTCCCGCGCTCCTTCGACATTATCGAGGATCCATTTCACCTTGGTGCCAGAAAAATAAGCATCCAACAGCAGGCCGGTGTTTTCCCGCACGTAGTTATCCAGACCGCGTTCTTTCAACTCTTCACAGATCGCAGCGGTACGGCGGCATTGCCAAACAATGGCGTTATACACCGGTTTACCGGTGGCTTTTTCCCACACCACGGTGGTTTCGCGCTGGTTGGTGATGCCAATCGCCGCGATCTCATCGTTATGGATCCCGGATTTCGCCAGTGCTTCCGTCAGGGTGGAAGACTGAGTCGCCCAGATCTCCATCGGATCGTGTTCCACCCAGCCCGGTTGCGGGTAATGCTGGGTAAATTCGCGCTGTGAGACCGCCACAATGCGGGCATCGTGATCAAAAATAATAGCGCGGGAAGAGGTGGTGCCCTGGTCGAGTGCGACGACGTAACGTTGTTGTGTCATGTTATTCTCCATTCATTGTGTGCACTCAGATCTGAGCTGCAGTCTTCACTGTATCGGCGGATTGGGTTTTCAGTGCCCGGTTGGCGGGCAGGCAAGGTGCGAGTAATTTGAGATAGATGGCGGCACCCAATTGTGCACCAAGGATCGGGCCCACAATCGGCACCCAGAAATAGGGATTATCACGGCCACCCGTCAGTGCGATATCACCCCAACCGGCGAAAAAAGCGAACAATTTAGGGCCCAGATCGCGGGCTGGATTCATGGCAAAACCAGTGAGTGGGCCGAGTGATGCGCCGATCACGGCAATCAAAATGCCAATCAGCAGCGCCGCGGCAAATCCTTTTGGTGCGCCATTTTGTTCATCGGTTAACGCCAGAATGCTCATCATCAGCACGGCGGTGATCACCAGCTCAACGGTCAAGGCCTGATAGTTATTCAGCAGGGCATGCGGATAGGTCGAAAAGATGCCGGCAGTGCCTAAACTTTCCAGCGAACCGCGTATCACATGGTGAGTGCTCTCCCATTGCGTAAATAGATTGCTATAGAGGAAATACACCAGTGCGGCTGCACAGAAGGCGCCAGCCAGTTGGGCCAGCATAAACGGTAATACTTTGCGTTTCTCAAAGCCTTTCCACACCATGAGCGCCAGCGTCACCGCCGGGTTCAGATGTGCACCAGAGATCCCGCCAGTTACAAAAATAGCAATCGAGACACCCAATCCCCATGTCAGCGAGATTTCCCATTGCCCGAAATTAGCGCCGGCCAGTATCAGTGCGGCGACACAACCGACGCCGAAAAAAATTAGTAAACCGGTTCCTATAAACTCAGCCAGGCATTCGCCAGTCAGAGTCGGTGTTGCTTGTTTGTTCATCGTGCTGCCCTTATTAGTTTTCGTAACAATACCGTCTCATGCGGTAAACAAATTATTAACAATTACTTCGCTTGAGAACATACCTTCATTCTGAATGTTTGATCTCGCGCATAAAAATGCTCGAATTAGTTCGTTTTGGCCAAAGTGAACAATTGAGAAGCGCTTTTTATTGTTAATGGTATTCAATTGGGGTGTATTTTGGTGGGTTTATGGTTGTTTAGATTTAGTTTGATGGAATTAATGCGTGATCCATAACATCAGACCAAAGAAAATGACCATCATTCCAGTGCCAGCAATGATCCAGTAATAGCCTTTACGCCCTTGATAGAGGGAAATTCGGTAATAGGACAGATAGATTGTCCAACCGAGCGCCAGCAAAAAGGGAAGCAGGAATAATCGCGCCATGATGGCTCTCTTGTTATGCTGCAGGTATCTTTGATGGTAGTAAGGGATCGCCGATGGCTCAACTGCAAATCACCCGTTTTGGCGGGGTAGAGGTGTTACAACTAGCAAATCAGGAACTTACCGCACCCGCATCTGGCGAAGTGCTGCTCGACGTATTATATGCTGCGGTCAATCCGGTCGATGCGAAAACCCGCGCCGGTCTAGGCTGGGCGGCTGCGCAACATAAAGATGATCTGCCGTGGACGCCGGGTTTTGACGTCTGTGGTCAGGTGCAGGCAGTAGGGTCGGCAGTAACCGATTTCGCCGTCGGTCAGCGTGTCTGCGGTATGGTCTTTCGTGGTGGTGCGTATGCGTCACAGCTGCTCGCAGTAGCCGACGACTTACTACCGGTGCCGGAAGAGATCTCCTCTGAGCAAGCTGCGGCATTACCGTTGGCTGGGCTGACCGCCTGGCAGGGGTTATTTGAACACGGCCAGTTGCAAGCCGGTGAAACGGTGCTGATTTCTGCTGCCGCGGGTGGTGTGGGCCATATTGCGGTGCAGCTGGCCAAACAAACCGGTGCCAAAGTGATTGCCAGTGCCTCGACCAGTAATCACTCTTTTTTACGGGAATTGGGCGCCGACCAGGTAGTGGATTATCACGACAGTGACGCCATGGCCGCACTCAAGGGCCAGCTTGATTTGGTGTTTGATCTGGTGGGTTTTGATAGTGGTCTATCGGTGTTAGCGCTATTAAAAGCCGGTGGTCGCCAAGTCACTGTACCGACCGTCACTGCGCCACAAATTAAAGAGGCGGCGGCTGCACAAGGTAAAACCGCACTGGGCATGATGGTTCACCCCGATCGCGCCGCATTAGCCACTTTATTGGAAAAATGTGCAGCCGGCGATCTGCAGGTGCATATCAGTACTATTTACCCGCTGAGCGAAGGTGCCAACGCGCATCTGGCGATTGAAAGCGGGCGCACCCGCGGCAAGCTGCTGCTCAATCCGCGAAATTAAACGCGTGTTGTGAAGGGACAAATTAGGAGAATTCGATGTTTGATGTGAAGGCTTATCAGCAATACGCAGCGTGGATTTTTGATCTCGACGGTACCTTGTCGAACACCTTACAGGCGCACGATCTGGCATGGCAGCATGCGCTCACCCAGTTTGCGATCCCGTTTACCAGTGAGCGGATGCAGCAATTAGGCGGGGTGCCGATCCCTGATACGGTGGAAATTCTTGCCAATGAAGCTGGTATGCTGGTTGATGTTGCTGCCGTGGTGACGGTGCGTGATCGCCGCTTTTATGAATTATTGCCCACCACCTTATCGCCGACACCATTAGTGGCCGGTGTGGTCTTGCCGTTTTTAGGTGAAAAACCGATGGCCGTCGGCACCGGCTGTCACACTGATATGGCGCGTCGCATTTTGGCTGGTTTGTCTTTAGATCGTTATCTGCCTATTGTGGTCGGTGCGGATCAGGTGGCAAATCCGAAACCGGCAGGCGATACCTTCTTACTCGCCGCAGAAAAATTGGGTATCGCGCCAGAACGCTGTCTAGTGTTTGAAGATGCGGATGCCGGTCTGAAAGCCGCGGCAGCGGCGGGTATGGCGGCCATTGATGTACGCAATCTTTGGCCGGTGCAACGCCCACTGCAATAAATTTGGCTTTATGAGGCTGTCGAAACTGACGGCTTCATATGGCTAAAATTACACTCTAAACTCCCGTTTATACCGGCGCCACGCCGGCAGTTATGGTGTGCCCGTAACTGATCCATCGCATAATAAACGGGATAATTTATGTTCTTCGAAGCCAATCAGGCGCGGTTTCTGTTTTCAGTGCCGGGTCTGCCCGCGGTTTTTCAGGTATTACGCTTTCACGGCGAAGAGTGCATCAGCCAGAGCTTTGATTTTTCCATCACCCTCGTCTGTGAAGACCCTGCCTTAGATCTGGCCGCCTTCCTTTCTCAGCCGTGCACACTCAGCATCAAAACCCCAGAGGGTTATCGTGCGGTCACCGGTGTGGTACATGGAATGGCACAGGGGGATAGCGGGTTACGTCTCACGGAATATCTCATTACCTTGCGGCCCCGGCTGGCATTATTACGTCATCGCGTGAACTATCGAATTTTCCAGCAATTGAGTGTCCGGCAAATTGTTGAAAAATTACTGCAGGAAGCTCAATTCACCAGTTTGGATTATCACTGGCGGCTGCATGAAAAACATCCGTTACGTGATTACTGCGTGCAGTATGCCGAATCGGATTATGACTTCATCCATCGGCTCTTGGCAGAGGAAGGCATTCACTATCATTACGAAGTGCAAAACGGTCATTCGGTTTTAGTACTGGGCGATGGTAATTTTGCTTTTCCAGCCGGTGTTAGCATGAAGCACCGTCCAGCCAGCGGGCTCAATGCTGATAAACCCGCGTTACGTGAATGCCAGACATTTTGGCATACTGTTGCTGGTAAAGTGACCGGGCGTGATTTCACTTTTACTCGCCCACTGACACCATTACAGGCCGAAATCACGCCGCTACTCGCCGCCAAGAACGAACAAACTAATAATACGCAATCCCCCAAACTAGCGACTCAACCATTAGCCGTTGAACGTTTAGAAGACTATCGATGGCCGATGCTCAGCGATAACGATGCTGATACCTTGCGCTTAAGCCAGCTGGCACAAGCCCGGCACAATCAGGCTGCGGTAATGATGAATGGCGTTACCGATCATAGCGGGTTAATAACCGGAAAATTTGCCACGTTTAATGACTTACCGCGTCGTGAATTTGAACCGCTGTGGTTGGTGAAATCGGTGCGGCATGAAGGCGAACAACCACAAGTTTTAGAAGAAACCAGTGGCGGGCAGGCTAGTTATCGTAACCACTTTACCGCTATGCCATGGCAGAGTCTGTTTGTGCCGCCATGCTGGCACAAACGACCCACATTATCCGGTTATCAGACCGCAATCGTAACAGGTCCGAAAGGTGAAGAGATATACACCGATGAGTTGGGCCGCATCAAAGTGCAGTTTCATTGGGACCGGGCCGGTCAGGGTGATGAGAAAACCTCTTGCTGGTTACGGCTGGCACAAAGCTGGGCGGGCGATCGTTATGGCAGCCATTGGATACCGCGTGTAGGGCAGGAGGTAGTTGTCAGTTTTGAGCATGGCAACCCTGATCGACCACTGGTGCTGGGCTGTGTGTATAACGGTGCGAATCACCTGCCTTATGAATTACCCATACATAAAAGCCGCAGCGTGTTTAAAACCTTATCGACACCGGGCGGTGGTGGTTTTAACGAATTGCGTTTTGAAGACAAAAAAGGCCATGAGCAGATTTACCTGCACGCGCAACGGGATTGGGAACTGATGGTCAAAGCCAACGCGTTTGCCGTCATCGATGGCGATAGCCACCGGCTCACCCATGGCAACGCCATTGAACGAGTTAAAGGCGATCGGCAAGAGCGCGTTAAACAAGACAGTTTTGAACACCTGAAAGCCAACGATCAACTCAAGTTGAATGGCATGTTCCAACATCAGGTCGATCAGTCATTTCTGGTATCCGTTAGCGATGAATTGCATCAAAACGCGGCGATTAAAATTAATCTGGAAGCCGGAGCGGGGTTGACGCTCAAAGTCGGTGGCAGTTTTATTACTATCAGTGCTGCGGGTGTACAGATGGTGGCACCCTCGATCAGTTTGAACGGCGGTGCTGCACCTTTGGTGGGTACACCATTAACACTATTAGATGCCATGCAACCCATCGGAGCCGTCATGGCTACCGCTAGAAAAAAAGCCGCTGCTGCTTCTAAACTCTGCCGAGCTAGGCAGAAAAAATGATGACCTTAACTCACTGGCAACAGCACTTACCTGCCGATCATGCGATCTACGCATTAATCGACCCGCTGGCGGATAACCAACCGCTGCACTATTGGTATCGACATGCCAGCGACACGCAAGCATGGCCGCTCTACGGTGGTACTGAATTTGCCGATGCCATTTTACATGGCCCTTGGTTACTCCCTTTAGCACAGCTGGCCGATTGGCAGATGTGGTGGCAAGAGCAAGAACGTGCAGGTCAGGCGCAAGGCGTTTTGATTGCCAACCCATACCCTGTCGAGCGGCTGATACGACATTGGCAAAGTCTGCTGATTGCGGGGTTAGATGGTGAAGAAGTGTTGTTTCGCTATTACGATCCGCGTGTGCTGGCGCCAATGCTTGCCACATATACCGAGACTGAGATCTGCCAATTTCTCGGCCCTATCGCATCGTTGTTAATTTGGCATCAAGCCGATTGGCGGGTTTATTCACCTTATCCCAACGCTGATTTCACCGAACACTCCGGGCCTTGGTGGCGGATGCGGCCCGCTCATTTTGCGGGGCAGCCCGGCGAAAAAGAGACATGCCTGACGAATATTGCACAATGGCTGTGGCAACAGGCTCCGGAATTAACCACCCAACAATATGAAAAATTCGGGAATATCCGGCATGCATTAGATGTGCATTACGACGAACTGAGCAAACAATCTATACCTGATCTGTGGCTACCGTCTGTGTTGATTCTTTATTTGTTTGGTTTTCGTGACTGGTGGCCAGGCATACAAAATGTAGTTGCATTACCCCCCGAAGCAGAACAAACCGATGTCATGCACAAGGTCATTGCACTGATAGAAAAATACCAACAAAGCAAGATGCGGGAAGACAATGGGCAATAACATAAAAAACTGTCTGGAATGTCAGAAAAACCAGTTCTGGGTTGAAATTCGGTTAGTGGATGAGCTGAATAAACCTTTTGGCTCATTAACCGGAACACTTAAGGATGCGACAGGTAACATACATGCTGTAACGTTGACTGGCGGATATTTGTTATTAACCGACCTGCCAGCAGGGCCTGTGGAACTCAAGCTGGAGACTAAGGCGTTATTAACGGAAGCTAAAAAACATAAGCCCCGGCCGATGCCACAAACCTCACCAGCTAAAGAGTATTCAGATAAAAATAAAGGCTATCAGAAGAGTAAAATGAAATATCAGTATATTACTCTGGGTGATTTGTGGCTCTATGAGCCGAAAGCGATTCCTAAGAAATATAAGGAGACAAAATTGCTCCGTATTGCGACTAATAACAGTTATATATTAGAAATGACGTCTCTAGAAAAATTGAAATTGCCAGTATTAATATTTAAGTCAAAAAGGCCAATGGATGATTATTTGTTATCAGATGACATGAAGTGTGGCGATATGTCAAAAGAACAAATATTAGATCTTGGGAAAGGGCGGATCGTGTCGTTTTGTGAGGATGATTTTAGACAATCTGCGGCCTCACTTTTTATTAATATTCGGATTTTTTCAAAGCCATTTGCTATTTATGGAGAGTCCTCTAAGTTGGCACCAATGATGATCGATCATTTTGAGCGAAATATTGGGGATAAATTTACTCATCATCTGCTTGATGAAATAGCAAAGACACATGAAAACACGAACGCAGTGGTTAGAAAGGTATCTGATCAGATTAAAATGACACTAAATGATAGAGACGGAGATCTAGATAACGAAGATATTAAAAAAATATGGAATATATTAGCTAATGATAAAGATGGTTCGATAAAATTACCTGGATTTGATTCGGTTTCTGATTATGTGAACGGGATGGTTTTTTGTGTTCATGGACTGACTGCACTCGAATTAACTTTAACTCATTTAGATGTTGATTTAGTTAATCGAAGATTCAAATGTTCAATTGCATTTAAAGCCCAGGATCATTTTGGTCTGGATAAAAAAGATGTAACTGAAAAAGGATTTGAGAAGTTTATTCTATTTAGGGCTTGGTTTATTCTCCAACGGTGGAAAACATATGGTTATAAGCCATTTATAACAGAAATGAATCACACAAGGGATATAGAAGGTATATTCTAATGAAAAAAATAATTTTATTATTCTTGATAGGGGCTGTCTTTTTATCTTATTTCCTTTTGTCACCTGCATCCATTGTTAATTTTTATAATTCCGAAAGTGATAATGGTTCATATGTGTTAACTATCAGTATGGCACCAAAAAATATGGCTGGTGCCATACGGTTTTGGTTGGAAAATAAAAAATTAATTCTGAATAAAACGAATATGCTGAATAATGGGAAATATATTTTATTTGTTAAGAATGAATTTGAAGGCAAGAGCAATGAAGATTCTGTTCAATTATGTTTGTTAAAACAAATAAAAAACAATGAAAAATGTATAAGTTATTCAAACCGGCTTTTTACTGTCACGAGAAGACAAAAAAATGGAGTAGGTCTATATTCGCTAAATCAAGAAGATGTATATTTAAAAAACGATATCTCTTGTTTGTTTTTTGATTATGATAATGGAAATAAAGAGTATCTGGGTTGTGATAAGAATACTAATGAATAGCTATTGAAATGAAACCCATTGGTAACTTAGACGGATTTCATTTCAATGCTACAGTGCTAAATCAAAACTCGTTCTGCAACGCTTTATAACCCTTCACCAAATCAATATTGGTATGCGCCACGTCTTCCGAAAATTCGGTGGCTGCCACGGTGACGCGTGGAATTTCGCTCAAGTCGCTTTCTGGGCAAATACGTGTGCTGGATGGCACATAAAATTCTGCCGGCAGATCCTGACCGTCAACCACCGAGTTGTGGCGGATCACCGCTCCATCACCCACTTCACAGTTAAACAACACGGTATTAAAGCCGATGAAAACACGGTTTCCAACGGTGCAAGGGCCGTGCACGATGGAACGATGGGCAATTGAAGTGTATTCACCAATCGTAACGGCAGCACCCGATTTAGAGTGAATAACAACGCCGTCTTGAATATTGGAGTTCGCACCAATCACAATCGGTTCCATGTCGCCATTGGCGTCGACTTCGTCAGCACGGATAACTGCATAAGGCCCGACAAACACATTTTCTTTAATGATGACTTTACCGCAGATGATGGCGGTTGAATCGACATAAGCTGATTCAGCAATAACAGGCAGATGGCCTGACGGATTTTTACGGATCATATATGCTCCCTGACGCCAGTGTTCTAACGTAGATTGTGTTGCAAAAATTGATCTTGATCACAAAGAGGCAACAGAAATACCTCGGCATAAGCAGAAATGCAACCCTTCAATTTGTATCAGATTGTCAGATGCATCCACGGTTAGCATGTTCTGCTGTTATTCATATTGGAATCTTGGATATTTAGGGAAAAACTCTTCCTGCAACATCTCTTCCACTTCCCGCCGATCAGTCTGTTTCATGATAAAGACTAGTTCACTTACTGGTTCACCGGTTGGCCATGCTGGCAAATTCATGATGGGATACAACTGGTCATGCACACCATGCACGACCACCGGCTGCTCTTGTTCTTCCAGCCAGAGGATCGCTTTAAAGCGTAACAGTCGTTCCGGGTAACGCATTTGCACCATGCGTAAGCCATCGAGAAAACGTGCCGTTGGCATCGGTTTTGTGTAACGCAGGCAGAAGGCTTCTACGTCACTGTGCGCGCTGCTGAGCGGGGTAGTGGCCACTAACGGCGAATGCGAAGCAACAGCTGGTTTTATCGGTGATGCCAACCCTAATTCGGTAATAGCACCTTGCAACCACTGGCGGATCTCCTGCGTGCTACGCTGTGAGCCATTACCAAACGGGCCGTTTTGCTCAAGCACTGCCGGTGACAACTGGCCTTTGATGGCGACATGTCGCGGTGCCATCGGGTTAATGCGTTGCAATAAGGCTTCAACTCCCGGCAACACACCAAAATCAGCCAGATCGCTTTTACTGAGCACCAGCATATCTGCCAGCGCGACTTGTTTTACCGCTTCATATTGTTGAGTCAGTTGGTGTTCGATATGGCAGACATCAACGACAGTAACCGTACCGTCGAAACGATAACGTTGGGCAAAGAACGGATCGTTGCGCAGGGTAAACAAGACGGGGCCAGGATCGGCCAGACCAGTAGTTTCAATTAACACACGCTGAAACGGTTTGATCTCACGGCGCATCGCACGCATGAAAAGATCACGCAGCGCATTGACCAGATCGCCTTGTACCGTGCAGCAGACACAGCCGGACTCCAGCATTACCACGTTATCATCCAGTTTTTCCACCAGATGGTGATCGAGGCCGACTGCGCCAAATTCGTTAATTAAGACGGCACAATTAGCCATTTCTGGTTGTTTGACCCAGTAGTTCAACAGGGTGGTTTTACCGCTGCCGAGAAAACCGGTCAGCACGGTGACGGGAATACGAAAATCTTCGGTATCGAAATGAGATTCAGACATGCAGTGGTTCCTGAGATCGGCGAGTCATCGCGTCAGACGCAATAAATAATGGCATCATGGTATAACAGCTGCTGTCGAAAGTTCAGTCTTGTGCAAAAAACAACGCCAGCAGGGCTGCTGGCGTTACGCGAATTTACTCTTCTTCATCATCTGGATCGAGGTCGAAGTCATCTTCACCATCGTTCCACTCTTCATCCTCGTCATCCCAGTCCGGTTCATAACCTTCATCGTCTTCCGGACCATCCCCAAAATCTTCATCTTCGTCATCTAAACCGGCGTGATACCCTGTCATGTCGAGTCTCCTTAATGAAAAATCATTTTTAGTGTAGACACAAATGTTGAAGTTTTGTGTTTTCCGCATGGGATGAAAGAAAAAATTTGATGCAGGTATAAAAATAGTGATGCCTTCGCAGACATCACTAGCCCAATTTTTATTTACGACCGCTGAATGGCACGATCAACAGATCGCAGGTCACAGAATTCATCAGTTGCCGGGCGGCAGAGGCCAGCAGGTTCCAGAAGGATTGATGATGACCACATACCAGTAAATCAATGCCTTGCGCTTCAACGACCTGATTGACTTCTTCCACCAGATCACCACACATCACCATGCTGCGCTCCAGCGGATAATCGATGCCGGCCAGAATGGTGTCCAGTTTGTTTTTGGTATCGGCCAGCACTTTGCGCTGCACACGTTCGACGTCGATATCGACCATTTCGGTGTACAGATCGCGCAGATTGATATCGACATGCAGCACCGACAGTTTGGCGTTATTGCGGCGCGCCAGCGCGATGGCTTTGCCCAGGATCGGCTGGAAGTCGTCGTTAATGTCCAGTGCCACTAAAACATGCTGATAGGTATAGTCTTGGTTCATAAATCCTCCCGGGCTTAGTGCGTGCCCTCATGATCATCATCCGCATCTTCGTCGTCCATATGTTCCCAGGCGTGCATCAATTCGCTGTGGCGATCTTCCTGGGTCGCTTTCAGCATCTCCGCCAGCAGGTGACGGTATTGCACGCTCTTGGTGATATACATTTTTTCGTCGTCGAGGAATGCAGTCTGTTCGCGTAATAGTTTTTCATCGTGTTCTTTAAACGTTTGTCCGGCACGCCATGCCAGATTTCCGCGGATACCCAGCTGACGTAACGCTGCGACACCCAGATCGACAGCAGAGCCTACTGTTTCACGATAGATCAATTCGACACCCAATTGCAGCAACTGATGTGCGTGCGCGCGATCGACCGCACGAACCAGAATTTTTAATTGCGGAAAATGGCGGTGTGCCAGCTCACACAGCGCAATGGATTTCGCCTGATTACTGACTGCCACAATCAGCAGTTTGGCTTTACCGGCACCGGCGGCTTGCAGTAAATCAATCCGATCGGCATCACCATAAAACACTTTGTAGCCGTATTTGCGCAGCATATCGATATGCGCGACATCGTTATCCAATACCGTGGTGCCGATGCCATGGGCATGCAGTAAACGGCCAATCACCTGACCGAAACGACCAAACCCGACGATGATCACCGGGTTATCCTGTTCATCAATCGGGTCGGCTTCCCGCTGTTGGTCTTCCTGCTGTTGCCACTGTGTTTGCAGGTAACTATTTAACATCAACAACAACGGAGTAAAGGCCATCGATAATGCGACGGTTAACGTCAATAATGCCGTCAGTTCTGCATTAAACAGTTTCAGCTGATGGGCAAACGAGAACAGTACAAAGGCAAACTCACTACCCTGTGCCAAGGCAAATGAAAACGACCAGCGATGGCCATGCGCCATATGTGCTAGTCCGCCGACACCTTGTAAAATCAGGAACTTAATTACTAAGAGTAACAGCAACAACCCGGCGATCAGGAAGGGGTGTTCGGCCAGTAACGAGAAGTTGATGCCTGCACCCACCGAGATAAAAAACAGGCCGAGTAACAACCCCTTAAACGGTTCAATATTGGCTTCCAGCTCATGGCGATATTCGCTTTCTGCCAGAACGACGCCGGCGAGAAAGGTGCCCAATGCGGGCGATAAACCGACTGATTCGGTGGCTAACGCCGTCAAAATCACCAGTAATAATGCGGCGGCGACGAAGATTTCACGTAAGCCAGATTGAGCGATAAAACGAAACACCGGCCGCATCAGGTAGTGTCCGCCGAGAATAATACCAGCGATAACCAACGCGATCAGCGAACCACTTTGCCAGCCGCTCATGGTGCTGGTTTCGGTCACCGTTTTTAGCCCCGGTGCCAGAAACGGCAACAACGCCAGCATGGGAATGACGGCAATATCTTGAAACAGCAGCACAGAGAAACTGGTCTGGCCGGCTTCACTTTTCAGCATGCGCCGCTCGGTGAGGCTTTGCAGCACAATCGCGGTGGATGAGAGCGCCAGGATCATGCCAATAGCAATTGCCTGTTGCCAACGCAGATCAAACACTAGGGCAATCAAGGAGAAGGCGATGGTCGTAAATAACACCTGACTACCACCGATACCGATGATCGGGCCTTTCAATTGCCACAACAGCGCGGGTTTGAGTTCCAGCCCGATCAGAAACAGCATCAACACGACACCAAATTCCGCGACATGCATGACGCTGTCGTTGGCGCCGACAAAATTAAACAGATAAGGGCCGATCACCACGCCGGCAATCAGATAACCCAGCACCGACCCCAAGCCTAAACGGCGGGCGATCGGCACCGAAACCACCGCAGCGGTCAGAAAGATGGCAGCATCAAACAGCAGACTTTGCTCCATCACAGCTCCTTAAGCAGGTCGGTCAGATAAGTAGCATTATGCAGTTGCTGCGGCGTGAGTTCTTCATCGCGCAGCGCGGTCAGCAGGCGACGATATTGCTGACCTTTCATTTTCAGATATTCAGGGTCGGCAACGCTGTGATAGCCATACACCACAAATGGCGGTAGCCAGCGCATGCCGCACATCAGCCCGCTTTGCTGAAACGGTAACAGATAGTCCGTGATCGGATGATGGTTATGCCCGCCAGTGGAATAGGAAACGGCACTTCCGCCAGTGGTAACGGCAGACATCAGAAATTTATGTTTTAGCGCATTCCCTTCCGGGCCGAAGGCGTAACCATATTCCAGCACCTGATCCATCCACTCTTTTAAAATAGCGGGGCAGGAATACCAGTAAAACGGATGCTGAAAAATAATAATATCGTAATCGCGCAGCATGCGTTGTTCACGCGCGACATCAATAAACATATTGGGATAATGCTGATATAAATCATGTACTTTGACGTCTTCCAGCCCTTTCAGGCCTTTCAACATAGCTCGGTTGGCATGTGAGCGGTGATAGCCCGGATGCGCGAAGATAATCAAAATACGTTTCATAGCTGGCCACCACCTCCCGGGTCGCTGAATAAGAAAATACACGACGGCGTCTTATTCAGCTTAGTTCACACAGGGCTACAAGGATAAAACATCTGACGCTGGCATGCGGCTTTTCTTTTAGCAAAATCTTACTTTGTTATCATCCTGTTAAGCACGTCGGATGCCATTCGGGTTTGCTGTGATATGCTTTTGCCTATAGTCACTGCATTTCAACAGGATAAGAGGCGTAGTATGAACTCGATTTTTCCCCCGATTGCCGCCGTTCACCCGCATTCCCTGACTTATCATGGTGATGAACGCATCGACCCCTACTACTGGTTGCGTGATGATACCCGCAGTGATCCGGCGGTACTGGATTATTTGCAGGCTGAAAATGGTTATACCGAGGCCATGTTGCGGCCGACCGAAGCACTGCAAAAGACGCTCTATCAGGAAATGGTCGACCGTCAGCTGCCGGATGACAGCTCGGTGCCGTATTACCTGAAAGGGTATTGGTATCGCAGCCGTTATTTGCCGGAACAGGAATATCCACTGTATGAACGTCTGGCCGCGCGCCCCGATGCACCGACCGAATTGTTGTTGGATGGCAACCAGCGGGCCGGTGACAGTGATTTTTACAACCTGGGCGCTCTGGAAATCAGCCCCAGCAATCACTGGATGGCTTGCAGCGAAGATTATGTCTCACGGCGGCAATATCAGATCCGCGTGCGCAATCTGCAAACCGGCGACTGGCTGCCTGATCTGGTCGAAAACACCTCTGGTGATGTGGTGTGGAGCGCTGATAGTGCCGGTTTCTTTTATGTACGGTTAGACAGTGAAACGCTGCTGCCGTATCAGGTCTATTACCACACCTTGGGCGCCGAACCGGCACAAGACCGCTTGGTGTATGAAGAGGCCGACAACACCTATTATCTGCACATCAGCCACAGCCGTTCTGAAGAATATCTGCTGATCTCGTTGTCGAGCACCATGAGCACCGAAGTACATCTGCTGCCGCTGAAAATACCGCACAGCTCGCCGACGCTGTTTTTGGCACGCCGTCGCGGTCATGAATACAGCCTCGATCATTTCCAGCAGCAGTTTTATATCCGCTCCAACCGAGAGGGGCGTAATTTCGCGCTCTATCTGGCGAATGATGGTGCGGAACAACATTGGCAGGCGCTGTTACCGGTACGGGAACATATTCTGTTACAAGATTTTGTGCTGTTTCGAAATGCCTTGTTTGTCGAAGAGCGTGATGCCGGATTAACCCGCTTACGTCAGCTCGATCTGCAAGGGCAGGAAGTGCGCACTATCGCGGTCGATGATCCGGCTTATGTGTTATGGCTGGGTACCAATCCTGATCCAGATAACCCCGAGTTCCGTTATGGCTATGCCTCGTTAACCACACCGACCACACACTACGCGCTGGATATTGTCAGTGGCGAACGCAAAATGCTGAAGCGCCAGCCGGTGCTGGGTGATTTCAAACCGGAGCATTATCAAAGCCAGCGCCTGTGGGTTACCGCGCGTGATGGTACGCAAATCCCAGTGTCGCTGGTTTATCGCAAAGATTGCTACCAGCCGGGGCAAAACCCGCTGCTGGTCTATGGTTACGGTGCCTATGGCATGAGCGAAGAGCCTTATTTTGCTTCTTCCCGTCTCAGTTTGTTGGATCGCGGTTTTATCTTTGCGATTGCACATGTGCGCGGTGGTGAAGAACTTGGGCGGCACTGGTATGAACAAGGCCGTCAGTTGCAAAAGATGAACAGCTTTACCGATTTCATTGATGCGACCGAGGGCATTCTGGCGGCAGGGTACGGGGATCCGGCGCGGGTATTCGCCTCTGGCGGCAGCGCGGGCGGCTTGTTAATGGGGGCGGTGGTGAATATGGCGCCGCAACGTTATCTGGGGGTCGTCGCCGTGGTGCCGTTCGTCGACACATTGACGTCCATGCTGGATGAATCTATTCCGTTAACCACCGGTGAATATGATGAATGGGGCGATCCGCGTGAACCGGCGGTTTACGACTACATCAAAGCTTACAGCCCCTACGATCAGGTAAAAGCGCAAGCCTATCCGCACTTGTTGGTGGTCAGTGGTTTGCACGATTCGCAGGTGCAATATTGGGAACCGGCCAAATGGGTCGCCAAACTGCGGGCGAATAAAACGGACGATAATTTGCTGCTGTTGAGTATGGATATGGATGCCGGGCATGGCGGAAAATCCGGCCGTTACCGTTATTTCCTCGATATTGCGCAGGAATATGCCTTCATGCTGGCGTTAGCAGATACCAGTATAAATTCTGCATCAAATTGATCTGACGGCGGCATTTGCTTTAGCAGATGCTGCTAGACTGACACCATTCTGTGGGGTTGCATCTTCACCGATGTAACCAGATTGGTTTATTTAAGGAGCTGAACATGGCAGTAGAACATAAAGAAGAAGTGTGTGAAGCCTGCGGCTGTCTGGCCGAAGTCGGTACCATCATTCACGAAGGTGATGATGTGGTCGTGATCCCGGTTGAAGGTGATGACGAGGCTGATGCATTGGCGCGTCAGGCGCGTTACATCGACGTGGCGAAACAGGCCTGTGCCGAGGTGCAAGTCAGCAGTGAACTGCAAACAGTGGCAGACGGTGTTGTGCTGCATACCACGCTGCAATTTACCTGCACAGCTGAAAAGATGATTTTCGAGATGCGCGCACGTTCTGTGCGTTAATCAGTATTCCGCCGCCATTTTTCTCTCCGCTGGCGGCGGTTTCTGCTATTTTTCACCCCATCCTTCTTCTCTCATTCTTATCGATGGCTTACAGGCGTGTAGGATATTTGCCATAGTTATTGTGAGCAATGACGCTTCTTCATGCCAGCCAATAAGAATCACTACAATTTAACTGCATGATAAATAAGATTTTTATTATTTTTTGCATAAAATTTTATAAAAATAGCATATTTAGGCTACTTGTAGGAAAGCGACAAATCCTTAGTATTACTCCTGCAGGACGCGCTGCGGTTTCTCAAGGTTGAGAAGCTTTGTCAGGATGACAAAACGGATTTGCCTCAGGATTGAGGTGTTGTTACTCAGGATGAGTAGCAGTCAGGATGACAAAGGATACCTCAGGATGAGGTCTTGTTACTCAGGATGAGTAGCAGTTAGGATGACACAGGATTCTTCAGGATGAAGTCATTGTTGCTCAGGATGAGTGGCAAGCCAGGATGGCAGATGGATGCACCACAGGATGTGGTTATCAGGATGTCTTCATGGATTGAAGAAAGTAACAAGTAAGGATTATTTGTTACGCAGGATGCTTAAAAGGATGTCCCGATGGATCGGGAAGGGCCTTCAAGGATGAGATAAGACGATGCCATATCGTCGCAGGCTTGGGCAACCAAGACTTTCAGAGGGGTGACTTATGTCGCCCTTTTATTTTTTCTGCTTTCCGCAAAATCCCACCTACCAGAAATTATATTCTCGATTAACCTTTCAATTTTTAACACTTTTTCGAATTTGCTTTGGCTGAATCGAGTTTGCACACCTGATGGCGCGCTCATTTCACGCTCAAGATATAGATAGCAGTCAAAGATCCGTATTAGCCAGGTTGTCTTTATTTGAATATTTACTAGATTCAATGAGCAAACGGAATAATTACATAACAGATGTTTCTTTTAGGTGTGAATAACGCCGCTCCTCCCTCATCACAGCCAGACTATGGTGGATTTATGCAATTACGTTCAATTCAGACAAAAATCGCTTTAATCGGTGGTATATGCCTGTTAGCTACCGCAGGCTCGTTGGTGGGGTATAGCGTTTATTCCGGCTCTAACACTCAAAAATTGATTGGGGCCAGAGGCAGTGAATTAGTCCAGAAAAATGCACTTGATGCCGTGAATAACCTAGGTGGTCGTTATGCCGGTGAGATCCGCGCGCAATTTGATGTGGCATTAGATTCGGCCAGAACGATGGCAGACTCTTTTGCTGTCTCCAAAATGGCGGCGGAGCAGAGTGGCAATCTGGCGCTGGGACGTGACCAGGTAAATGCAGTTTTACTCAATGTCTTAAAACAAAATCCGGATTTTAATGGTACCTACTCTTGCTGGGAACCCAACGCCATTGACGGTAAAGATCAGGATTTTACCACCGGACAGAATGGCAACAATGCCATGACTGGCCGGTTTACCCCGTATTGGACCCGCAGCGCGGATGGCAAAATTGCCGTGCAACCGTTGGTGGAATATGACACCAACGACACACACCCGAATGGCGTCTTAAAAGGCGGCTGGTATATCGTGCCACGCGATACCCATAAAGAGAGTGTGCTGGGGCCGTTACCCTACATAGTGCAAGGCAAGCAGGTCTGGCTGGCAACGTTGTCAGTGCCGATTTTGGCGGACGGTAAATTTTACGGGGTTGCTGGGGCTGACTACGATCTCGACTTTGTACAAAAAATCAGTCAGAAAGTGGATAAAGAGCTGTTTGGCGGTAAAGGCGAAGTCGGCATCGTGGCGGATAATGGCTTACTGGTCGCTGACAGTGAACACCCGGATTTGATAGGGCAGCACTTTAAGAAAGTGATGGATAAAGATTGGGAAGTGGGCTTTAAAGCCATTCAGGAAGGTAAAAGCCTGGCCCGCATCGACCCGGATACCGGTATGATCGAAGTGTTTTCACCGATTGAATTAGGCCGGACTGGAAAACCTTGGGCCGTAATGATCAAAATCAGCCGCGATGTAGTGCTGGCCGAAAATGAACAACTCAATACTGAGATCGGTGTCTTGGCGACCCATAACATGCTGTGGCAGATCGGTGTTGGTGTGGTGATTTCCATTTTGGCAATGATGGCATTATGGCTGTCGGCCCGTTCGCTTGCTAATCCGATCCGAAAAGCGGCTGATTTAGCCAAAGCCATCCAGGAAGGGGATTTATCCAAACGGTTATCGCATGCATCAGTCGATGAGGTGGGGCAGTTATCCAGCGCCTTAGATCGGATGGCGGATAGTTTGCAGGAACAAGTGCATCTGGCGGAACGCATCTCGCAAGGTGATTTGGATGTTGATGTGCGTCTGGCCTCGGATCGTGACCAGTTAGGTTTGGCATTACAGCGCATGGTTAAAACACTGAACGGATTGATTTCTGATCTGCAAAGTGGTGCCGGGCTTATCAGTAGTAATGCCGATCAGGTTTCAGGTTTAAGTCAGGATTTAGCCAGTGGCGCGACCGAGTCAGCCTCTGCAATCACGGAAATCAGCGCGACGATCACGCAAATTGCAGCACAGACACGGCAAAGTGCGGACAATGCCAACCGAGCCAATCATCTGTCGGTGGAAGCGGAACAATCGGCGCAGGATGGTAACAAGCTAATGGATGATTTGATGGTGGCGATGCAGGAAATTGATCGTTCCGGTCGGGATATCACCAACATCATTAAAGCCATTGATGAAATTGCCACGCAAACCAACCTGTTGGCGTTGAATGCGGCGATTGAAGCCGCGCGTGCAGGTCAGCATGGCCGTGGTTTTGCGGTGGTGGCAGACGAAGTGCGTAATCTGGCGGCGCGCAGTGCTGAAGCGGCCAAACGGACTGCCTCTTTGATTGCCGAGTCGAGTCAACGTACCGTCAAAGGTATGGAGTTGGCGGATAAAACTGCAACGGCGTTGGCCGATATCGTCACCGGTGCAGCGGAAGCATCCGCGTTGGTGGCCGACATAGCCTCTGCTGCTAGCGAACAAGCATCCGGTATTGAGCAAATCAGTTTAGGGATCGGCCAGATTGATGAGATCACACATCAGAACAGTGCCAGCTCGGAACAATGTTCAGCGGCGGCAAGCGAGTTAACCGCACAAGCGTCACAACTAAACCAACTGATCAGCAAATTCAAAGTCAAACGCTCACGTTAAGCGGGAATAAAAAAGCGGAGGCCATCCGGTCTCCGCTTTTTTTATGGGCCAATGAAACGCATTAGCCTTTTAGTTTTGCCGCGACGGTGGCGACATGTTTTCCCTGAAAACGGGCAATCGCCAGTTCACGGGCATCCGGTTGCCGGGAACCATCACCACCGGCATAAGTCGTAGCGCCATACGGTGTACCGCCGCTGACATGGCTGATATCAAACAGTTCACTGGCGCCATAACCAATCGGTACAATCACCATGCCGTGATGGGCCAGTGTCGTCCAGGTTGAGGTAATGGTCATCTCTTGTCCGCCACCAACCCCGGTCGAACTAAACACACTGGCGACTTTGCCAAACAGTGCCCCTTTGGCCCATAAGCCACCGGTTTGATCGAGAAAGGTGCGCATTTGTCCGGCCATATTGCCAAAGCGAGTTGGCACGCCAAAGATAATGGCATCATAGTCGGCTAGCTCCGCGGGCGAGGCGATCGGAATTTGACTGGCTTTACCGCCGGCCGAGGCAAATATAGCCGGGTCCATCGTTTCAGGCACCCGTTTGAGCGTGACTTCGACGCCATCTACTTCGCGTGCGCCTTCGACCACACTGTTGGCCATCGTTTCAATATGGCCATACATGGAATAATACAGTACAAGCAACTTGGTCATGGTTTGTTCCCTTTTTACGATGAATGATAGGCGTATCATTCACGACAGGTACGCCGGTAATAACTCAGCATTAAGCATAGTCAAACCATAGACTTCCGAGCGTTATTCCGACAGTTCAATTTCGAAAACAGTGGGTTGCTTTATCTGGAACAATACGCTGACACAACGGCTGACTTAATCCGGCGAGAAACGTTTCTACCTGTTGGGTATACGCATTATTCAGCCCGAGTTGTTGATTGATTTCTTTATGGGTGAGCGGTTCCGGTTGTAATGACGCGCTTATCTGTAGGCTTTTGGCCTGCGTGACAAAATCACCGGCTTGATCACACGGTTTGTCAGGACGTTGGGTTGAACAGATCGCCAAAAAGGCGGTTGGTTGCGCTTTGAGTTGCTGCAACGGGGATGTGGCTTGCCAATACGCCGGGTCAGAGCCAAAGGCCTTATCGTAAAAACGATAATGTTTGGCTGCCATGATCCGAGGAACATCATACGCCGCGCTGTCGAGTGAAACAGTGCCTAACCAAGGCTGCGCACCTTGCCGAGTAGCGAGTGTCGGATCGGCGGCCAGCAAGCTGACCAGATGGGCGCCGGCAGAATGGCCCATTAAGACAAATTGGTGTGCATCAGCTCCCCATTGCGCAGCATTTTTTTGCGCATAAGCGAGGGCGGTGGCGACATCCTGTGCCTGTAATAACGGATCAGCTTGAGGCAATAAACGATAATTGATGGAGATAAAAACAATACCATTCGGCACCCAACGGGCGATTTTATTATCCACCACGTTACTCATCGCTTTATCGCCAGTACGCCAGGCGCCGCCATGCACCATAAAAATGACGGGAGCGTTGGTGAGTGGATGTGTCGGCAAATAAACATCGAGCCGTTGTTTGGCATCCGTGCCATAAGCCAGATTACGGATCACCCGAACGCCCGTGGGTAACGAATTTGATGTCACGCTGGTGTCAGCAAATTCATCATTTTCCGTTGTATTTTCTGCGGTTGCCGCGTGCCGTTCTGCTAATCGCTCTTGTAAGCGTTCCCGCAGTAAACCTGCTTGCGCGGGTGACATTAAAAATAAACAGGATAAGAGCCCAAGAGAGACTATTCGCAGGCGTTGCCTCAGCTGTAGATACATATCCATTCCTATAATTTATTAAATTCTTTATCAAAACGGTAACGGCTGGAGGTCACATAACGCTCCATTGCCTGCAACCGTTGATCCAGTTGTTGCATGCGTTCACTCAGTTGACGAGCCCGCTGTGTCGTATCTTCGCCGTAGCCAAATTGCGGGCGAAAATGGGTTTGTGGCGGTAATTGAGTCGGCTGTTTGTCCAGCAGGAATATGCCCGCCAGATAGACCAATGCAGCAAGACTGCCGCTAAAAACAAACAGCGTGATCATCAACATTCGCATTAGCCAAACCGGCTGCCCATAACATTCCGCGACACCGGCACAAACACCGCCTAACCAAGCCTGATTGCTGCTGCGATATAGTTTGCGGTCGACGTTTTTCATCACAAATCTCCGAGTCAATAACGGTGATTGCGATCCTCATCGTGGCGGCGCCAGTCGGGCTGCTGCACGTCGAGGATCGTTTCTAATGTCACAATGCGCTGTTCCAACCGTTTCGCCAGCGCCAGCGCATCTTCCAGATGATCATGTTCTTCTGCTGATAAACCTCGGTTGAGTCGGGATTGCGTCCAGTAATGCAATATCAGCCAGATCGGTGCCACCAGTGCCAGAAACACCACCGCTGGCACAAAAAAGAACATCATCAATGACATTAAGACTCACTCCTCTGATTGGTCATGCTGGCTTTCAGTGCTTCCAGTTCCGACTCGACTTTGTCGTCCCGCGCCAGTTCGTTAAATTCGTCATGTAAGGTACGGCTACGGCCCAGATCTTGCGCTTCCACCTGTGCCTCTAAGTTATCCATTTTGCGCTCGTAAGCATCAAATTTTCGGAATGCTTCTTCCAGTTTGTCGCGATTGCTGCTGCGGCGAATATCCATCCGCGCGCGGCTGGTTTTTTCCCGCGCTAATAACGATTGTTGTTTGGCTTTCGCGTCATCCAACTTTTGCTGCAACTGACTGATCTCTTCATGTAACACGGTCAGTTGTTCTTCTATCACTTTTAGCTCACGTTCTGCCAATTGCAATGTTTCTTCCACCGCCTGTTTTTCGGCCAGTGCCGCGCGCGCCAGATCTTCACGGCCTTTGCTCAATGCCAGACGGGCTTTGTTTTCCCAGTCGAGCGCATCGTGTTGCAGACGTTGTAAACGGCGCTCTTGCTCTTTGCGATCAGCAAGGACACGCGCAGAGCTGGTTCGCACCTCAACCAGTGTTTCTTCCATTTCCTGGATCATCATCCGTACCATTTTGGCCGGGTCTTCGGCGCGATCGAGTAACGCGGTCAGGTTGGAATTAATGATGTCGCTGAAACGAGAAAAGATACCCATGATGAACTCCTGCTGTTAGTTGACCTCCCTAACACAGCGAAAGTTGTGCCAGATTTATAATGTCTTGTTTTTCCAGTAATTAATTATGTTGGCTTAAAAAATCACCGTCTATTGCTTGAATATTTGGCTATATAGACCATAAGTATGGTTAATAAAGCCAAATTATGATGGATAAAATGACCACACCAAAACAACGTGTGATCGGCAGTTCTGAACTGTGGCATCAGCTGTTGCAACAAGCGTCACAGGTGGCACTGCTGAATCGGCCAGTGTTGTTGGTCGGCGAGCGCGGCACTGGCAAAGAGCTGATCGCGGAACGGTTGCATTATTTGTCACTGCGCTGGCAACAGCCCTATCTGCAGGTGAACTGCGCGGCCATGAGCGAAAATCTGCTGGAATCGGAACTGTTTGGCCATGAAATGGGCGCTTTTACCGGCGCTACGCGCAGTCGGGCTGGGCTTTTTGAGCGCGCGGATGGTGGCACCTTGTTTTTAGATGAGCTGGCTACCGCCAGTTTACCGGTGCAGGAAAAATTGTTACGCGTGATTGAATATGGCCGCTTTGAGCGCGTCGGTGGCAGTAAAACACTGCAGGTTGATGTGCGGGTGGTTGCCGCGTGCAATGAAGATCTGCCAGCTCTGGTTACGCAAGGGCGTTTTCGCGGTGACTTGTTAGATCGACTGGCGTTTGATGTGTTGAACCTGCCACCGTTGCGTTATCGTAAAGAGGATATTGCTGAACTGGCCGAGCATTTTGCGCTGCGCATGTGTCTGGAATTGGGGTATGACTTTTTTTCGGGGTTTGCGCCGCCAGCAATGCAGCAACTGCTGGCACATGATTGGCCGGGTAATGTACGTGAACTGAAAAATGTCGTGGAGCGCAGCATCTACCGCCATGCTGATCCGAGCAAACCCGTCGGGGCAATGGTGTTAGATCCTTTCATCAGCCCGTGGCGCACAACCTCACTGAATAACTCAACGGTTCCTGCTGCAGCACCGGCTGTTGTGATGTCTGTGCCACCGCTAGAGCCTTGTGATTTAAAAGCGCAGCTGGCGCAGTTTGAACAAAGTTTGATCCAACGAGCGCTGCAGCAACAGCATTTTAATCAGCGACGCACTGCACAAATACTGGGGTTAACTTACGACCAGCTGCGAGCCGCGTTGCGGAAATATCCCCACTTACGGGTTGAACAAAATAACAGCAATCCATGATGTCATTTTAAGCTAAGCGGCGTGTAGGATATATGCCATAGTTGCTGTACGCCAAGACGGTTTCTGTGGTGATTTCAATCGTTAAAAATTCACATATCACATTGATATTCCATAGATCTATCGTTATTAAAATCAGTTCTCATCCATTTATTGTTTAAAACGTAACCACATTATTTCGAATTGCACACTAGTATTAACCATACAGGATGTATGTGATGGCTCAGGATGAATCATCACTTAGGGATGAGACACGGGAAGAACCGCCGGATGCGGTTAAAAGGACACCACAGGGAATGGGTGATAACCGGTGATGGAACAGCGGTTATGCAGGAAGCCGGTCGTGAAATGTGACCCCATGGAAGGCGATGATGCCTGCAAGGATGCCTGCGCAGTGTACAACGGAAAATTTGTGCTCCACGTAATTCTTCGGTTTAGGCACCGATGCCTGTAGAGGGGTGACATGATGTCGCCCCTTCGTTTTTCTACGATTTACCCCTCTTTTATCTGCCGTATAGGCAGCATGGCCCGCTCATTTTTGTCTGAAGGGCATCGTGATTTTTTACCCGTAAAATCGATGGAATATTCGGTAACATAAAATATGTTGCTCTTTTGTTATCAGACAACGGATCATCCGTGGCAGATAACAAAGAGGAATGAATATCATGAAACGATTGATTCTGTGGTTGCTGTTGGTTCTGACTGCACCCGCATGGGCTGTGCCATCACCAAAAGAAGTTTCAGATGCTGTTCATGCCGGAAATTTTGTTCTTGCTGAGCAATTGCTGCAACAAACCCTGCAAGACAAACCCAACAGTGCGATGGCGCACTATGAGTTAGGGCAGGTATTAGCCAAAGAAAAGCGTCATCAGGAAGCATTGGCTGAATTGACGAAAGCACAACAGCTTGATCCTGCACTGCATTTCGCGAAAAAACCGCAGCTATTCCAAGAGATCTATAATGCGGAAAAAGCGGCCTTACAACGGCAGGCTTTTCTGCAATCGAATACGCGTACAACTTCCTCCTCAGCGATCCATCCCACTAAAAGTGAGCACCAACAAAGTGGTGGCAAATCGATGATTTCCTATTTTGCGGTGGTGTTATTGCTGTTAGGCGGTGTGTTGCTGGTGATTTACTGGTGGATGAACCGGGCTGATGCCCAACGGGCCAAAGAACAGCAACGCCGGTTGGCAGAGCAAGCGCAAGAACAGCTGGCGTTGTTATTACAACAAGCCGAAACGGTGCGTGATAGCGAGCTGGAGTGTCGGGCGGCCAGTTATTCTGCTGTGCAGAAACAACCCATTAATAACGCTTTAGCTACTCACCGAGAGGCGCTGATGCAAGCCATTGCTCATTGTAAAGACGGCATGCCGTTATCCGACGAGCAACTGCGCCATTTGCAGGAGGAAACGACACGTTTACAGCAGGCTGCCCGCAGTGGTGAATTTCCGGCACCGGTGAGTGCGCCAGCATTTGAGCCGGTGATGCAGCCACCACAACAAGGGGGTTGGCATGATCCGCAACCACAAACGCAGCAGCCCGTGATCATCAATAACAATACCTCATCAGGCAGCGGCATGCTGGGCGGTGTGGGCGGTGTGGGCGGTGTTGTTGCTGGCGTCGTGTTAGGTGAAATGCTGGCCGGGAATCGTCAGCATGAAACGGTAGTTTATCGTGATGAGGTTGTCCGTGAAGAGTCAGCTAATGAGCGGAATGCTTTACCGGATTTTGATGGTAGTAATGATGATAACAGTGCTGGCTGGGACGATGATTCATCGTCGTTTGACGGTGGTAATGATGATTCCTGGTCATGATGATCACAGTGTCATGAATAGTTTGTAATGAACGGTCTTGTAATAAAAAACACAATAAGCGGAGCGTGTTATGTCAGGTATTTTTGAAAAATTATCCCGAACCATCAAAGGGCTGGCAAATGATGCACTGGATGCGGCAGCGGATCTGGGGCGTGATGCCCGCCAGATCGTGCGTGAGCTGGAAGAGCAGATCCAGCGTGCGGAATCGGCATTACTGGATGTACGAGCTGAATATGAGTTGATGCGTTCCGGTAAGGATAAAACCGAGCAGGAGGTGGCTCGCTGGGATGGTTTAGCTCGCCAAGCCATCAGTGGTGGTGATGAGGGGCTGGCGCGCGAATGTCTGACCCGTAAACAGCAACTTACAACCACATTCCAGCAGCAGTCAGACCAGATCGCACAATATGAACCTGCGGTGCGGGAGCTGGAAAGCCGCATCAATGAGCTGAAAACTCAGCATACCGAGATGCAAAACCGCATCGAATTGCTGGAAGCACGTAGCCACTTGGCCGCGGCACAGGAAAAAACAGCTACTGCGATCAGTGGGATCGGTGGTCAATCGCTGGTGGCTGATTTTGATAAGCTCGAAGCACAGGTGGAAAAGCAGGAAGCGCGCGCCAGTGCCGCAAGTTCACTGGCCACACAACATAATGGCAATGATTTAGAACAACGCGTGAAAGCACTGCAGCACAGCGATGTCGATGATGCTTTGGCGAAGCTGAAACAGGAAATGGGCCGCTGATCGCGGCTAATTTTCCGGTGTGCGCGAAATGATGAGCCAGACGCCAAAGGTGATGAACATGACGCCGAGCGTCTGGCTATAAGACAACGATTCCTGATACCACGGTAATAACGCAGTGGCTAAATACACCAGTGCATAACTGACACTCAACAATGGATAAGCCCGATTGAGCGGTAAATGGTGCAACGCTTTTAGCCAGCAAAACATCGACAGCAAATAAGCGACAATACCGCTACCAACCAGATATAATGCCGCTTTATTATCCAGCAATATCAGCGATGTAAACCAGCTCAGACCAAAATGCGGTAAATGGATCATGCCCCATTTCATCGCCAGTTGAGCCAGTGTGGTTAGTAAAACACTGCCACCAGCCAGCAGATAACCACGCAATGCATATTTCATAAATGCGCGCCTACTAATATGACGCCGAGCATAATGCAGGCGATCCCACACCAGCCGCGCCAACCGGTTTTTTCTTTAAACCAGAAGTGCGAAGCCAGCGTGACTAGCACAAAATTCAGGCTCAGCATGGGGTAGGCAATATTCAGTGGTACATACTGCAAAATTACCAGCCACAGTAACATGCCTAGCCCTAACGCAGTCAGACCGCCGAGTAACCAGCGGTCAAACAGCTTTTCCTGCCAGCCTAATGCGCGATGCCGCCAATTTTCCACCGCCTGTTTTTGGCATAACTGCCCGACACAGGTGAGCAAACTAACCACAATAATGGCAAGACTACTCATGTGTATTGCCGGTGCTGTTTCCAGCCTGATTAGCCGTTGTAGCTTGCCGGTAATAAAACAGGGTGAAGTTTTGTTGGGCAATAACCTGATCGGCGGCTGGTAACGCTTTGGGTAATTCGTCCGGTTTATTGCGGGTTACCACCGACACATTCCCTTGCTGGCGTGCAGTGTTTAGCCACTGTACAAAGTCTTCTGTCTTAACGCGTTTATCGGTTTGCGGGGAATCGGCCAGCCCGTAAGCCAGCTCTCCATCGGCACCATACAATTGAATATCATCGCGTTGTAATTGCCAGCCAAGACTGACCGCCAGACCGACATCATTACTGAACACAAAACGGCTGCTGTCTAATTCCTGCTGATGTTGTGCAATAAAGGCTTCTGGCAATTTAGAGTTAATCAGCGCGGTTGGCAGCGACCAGCCGAGCAACAGCCCTAACGCCAAGGGGCACAGTGCGGTCAGGTAGAAAGATTGTGCCGGATTGCGGTAACTGAACCAGCCTGCGACCGACCAGCCAGCAAAACAGATCACGGCGAAAGTCAGTGCCACATGGTCATCGGTCAGATACAACGCTTGTTTGCCGATCACACCGCTGCCCAGCAATAAGACCGCTACGAGTAACACACCACCAAATGCCATATTGACCCAGGCATTCTGCCGTATCACCCGCCAGCGTTTTTCCGCCAGTAATTCGGTAATGCCGTAACCCAGTAAGATCGCCAACGGGGCAAAACAAGGCAGGATATAGGTGGGCAGTTTGCCTTTCGCGATGCTGAAAAATAGAAACGGGATCAGCAGCCAGAACAGTAAAAATATTACCACCGGGCGTATTGATGTTGCGCGCCAGCTTTGTTTTAACGCCGCCGGTGCTAAACCGAGCCACGGTAAACAACCGGCAATCAGGATCGGCAGGTAATACCAAAATGGTGCTTTATGTTGCGCATCGGCACTGGAAAAACGCTGAATATGTTCTACCCAGAAAAAATAGTGCCAGTAATCGGGGGCGCGTAAATGAATGGCAATCGCCCACGGTAAACTAACCAGTAATAGGGTGAGCAAGGCGATCCATAAGTAGCGCAGTTCATTGAGTTGACGGCGATAAAACAGATAAGGCAACGCGACAATGACCGGAACCGCCAGAGAAATGAATCCTTTGGTCAGAAAACCCAACCCTGCAGCGACGCCCATCAGGGCATAACCGGCTAATTTCTGGCGCGTTGAGCTGGCTTGCATGCTGACGTAAAAACAGACCAGCGTCAGATCGAGCCACAGTGTCACCATGCTATCGAGCACGCTATAAGTGCCGATGGCATACACCAGAATAAAAGACAGATAACAAACAGCGGCGGCAATCGCTTTTTTCTGACTGTGGAATAAGCGTTGGCTAAACCAGTAGATCAACCAGGCGGTGAGACCAGCGGAAAGAGTGGAGGCAAAACGGACAGCAAAATGTGACTCACCAAATAACAACTGGCTGATACTATTTAACCAATATCCGGCGATCGGTTTTTCGAAATAGTGCAGCCCCAAGAGGTGCGGCACAATCCAGTCACCCCGTTGGATCATTTCGCGGCTGATTTCGGCATACCGCGATTCATCCGGTATCCACAGCATCCGGTTGTTCAGCGGTAACAGATATGCCACAGCAAAAAATAGCATCAGCAGCCAAGGCGTATATTTTTGCGCGATATTTTTTATCTCTGACATCCAAGCCATCCTTCACGTCCGGGAATCACCGCGCGTTCTATGCGCCCGGTGGGTAATGTTTCCGTCGCCGGTAATAATTCGCCTAATGGACAAAAGCGTACGCCCGTTTGTTGTGCGCGCTGTAATAAATCTTCAAATAACGATGCCATCACGATCCCTTCCACTTCGGCGTGAATGGTATACACATTCAACGCACTCGGGCGCAGTAATGACAAAATATGCTGGTTAAAATTGTCGGTGGTGATCTCACTGCCAATGACCTCATCAAAGGTCGGCAAAGTGACCGGAATTTGCGGTGTACCCAATGAACCATCAGCCAATAGTGGGCGGAACATGGAAGTGCCGCGGCAATCGCTGTTATAACGAAATGCGTACGGTTGTTTACACCGCACTACTCGTTCATCGGCGCGCCAGCCGGCTACGGCAGAGCAATCGATCGGACGCCCCAAAATTTGCTGCAGGTTTTCGACACCCAGCGCCAGCTGTCGGGCCAACGTGCTGTCTGGCCAATCACCGGCGTGTGCTTGCCAGCCATGATGATCCCAGGCATGCAGGCCAATTTCGTGCTGCATCTGATCAGCATCACGCATCAGCTGACCGAGATGTTGTCCAATTTTTCTGCCAGGCCAAGCGGTGCCAGCTAGCAGGATGTCCCAACCATATAACGACGAGGCGTTGGAGCGCAGCATTTTCAACAGGAATTGGGGTTTGAGCAGTCGCCAGAGATGGCGGCCCATGTTATCCGGGCCGACACTGAAGAAAAAACTGCCTTTAACACCGTATTTATCCAGCAAATCGAGTAAACGGGGCACGCCGTCACGCGTACCCCGAAACGTGTCTACATCGATGCGTAAACCGACATCAAGCATGTTTTACTCCGCTGTTACACAACCACGCAGGAAGAAGTCGAGCGTTGTTTCAATCGTCTCTTCGGTTGGAATGGTCGGAGTCCAGTTGATCAAGCGTTGTGCATTCTTAATGCTCGGGCGGCGATGCGACACATCCTGATAACCGGTGCCGTAATACGACTGGCTTTCCACCTCATTGAAACCGGCAAATGCAGGGAAATGAGCGCGCAGCGGGTGCGCTTCAAATTTCGCCAGCAAAATTTCCGCCATTTCACGAATACTGGCTTCATTCTCCGGATTACCGATATTGATGATTTGTCCGTCGCAACGACCACCTTTGTTTTCGATGATACGGAACAACGCTTCCACCCCTTCACGAATATCAGTAAAGCAGCGTTTTTGCGCGCCACCATCGACCAGTTTGATTGGTGTGCCTTCCACTAGATTTAAGATCAACTGCGTGATGGCGCGCGAACTACCAATCCGGGCCGCATTCAGATTGTCCAAACGTGGGCCCATCCAGTTAAACGGACGGAACAGGGTGAATTTTAAGCCTTCTTTCTGACCATAAGCCCAAATCACGCGATCCAATAATTGTTTGGAGACCGAGTAGATCCAACGCTGTTTGTTGATCGGGCCAACAATCAGACGTGAGTTATCTTCATCAAAGCTCTGGTCATCACACATACCATACACTTCAGAGGTGGATGGGAAGATGATGCGTTTATTGTATTTCACGCAATAGCGCACGATTTTCAGATTTTCTTCGAAATCGAGCTCAAAGACACGCAGTGGATTCCGGGTGTATTCGATTGGCGTAGCGATAGCCACCAGCGGCAGAATGACATCGCATTTCTTGATGTGATATTCCAGCCATTCGGAATGGATGCTGATATCCCCTTCGACAAAATGGAAATGCGGGTTGCCGATGAAGCGGGAAATGGCGTCAGAGCCGATATCCAGACCATACACTTCGTATTTATCGTCATCGAGCAGACGTTCGGTCAGGTGGTTACCGATAAAGCCGTTCACACCGAGGATCAGAACGCGGGTGCGACGCAGCGCTTGCAGGCTGCTGGATACTTTCGGGCCAAACGCCGACCCTTCGGTTAACCCCAGTTCGCGGGCTAACTGGCTGCCGCGTACAAATAGCCCTTGTTCAGATTGCCCTGAGGTAATTTCCAGAATGTCTTTACCACAAGCCACCTGCAGTGGGTCGATGGAGATGATGGTGCCCGGGGTATGGTTGCCACCGCGTGCTGGCACTACCGAGGCTTTCCATACCAGGAGCTTACGATCACCGGCAAAGGTGAATGCGCCGGGGTAGGGCTGGGCAACGGCTCGCACGAGGTTATAAATTTCCTGCGCTGGCTTGAACCACTGAATTTCGCCATCGGCAGGGGTGCGACGACCAAAATAACTGGCTTTCGATTCATCTTGTGGCTGTAAGGTAATATTACCGGCTTTCATCGCGGGCAGCGTATCTGCCAGCAGGCTTTCTGCGGCAGAACGTAACTTACCATGCAGGGTTAAAGCAGTATCACTGTTGGCAATGGCGATGACTTGTTGCGCCACGATGGCACCAGCATCGGGTTTTGCCGTCATTTTATGCAGCGTCACCCCGGTTTCTGTTTCACCGTTTACCAATACCCAATTGGCGGGCGCGCGGCCACGGTAGCGTGGTAACAGTGAGCCGTGCAGATTGAATGCGCCTTGCGGGGCAAGATCTAAAATCGCCTGGCTGAGCAGATTGCGGTAATAAAATGAGAAAATGACATCTGGTGCTAAGCGCTGAATACGTTCAATCCACAGCGGATGATTGGCATCTTCCGGCGCAAACACCGGTAAATCATGTTCGGCACAAAGCTGAGCGACAGAGGCAAAGAACGTATTTTCCTGCTGGTCATCCACATGGGTAAACACGGCCTGAATATCATAACCGGCATTCAGCAATGCTTTAATACCAGTGCAGCCAATATCGTGATAGGCAAAAACTACAGCTTTCATTATTTCTTCTCCACAGAAGAGGATTCAGCATTCTGACGAACAATGGTTTGGATAAAATAGCGCGGGCGGGCGCGGACATCGGTGTAGATCCGGCCGATGTATTCACCGAGCAAACCCATACCGACAAATTGCGCACCGATAAAAATGAACAGCAGTGCAAACAAGGTGAACACGCCGTCGGCGGCCCAGGTGGCACCGAGTGCAAAACGTAAGATCAACAACAGCAATGCCAACGCAAAGCCTAAACTGGCAATGGCACCACCGACAAAACTCAGTAAACGTAACGGCGCGGTCGTCATGCTGGTGATCAGGTCGAACATCAGATTGATGAGTTTCAACAAGTCGTATTTCGATTCCCCATGCTCACGTTCGGCATGTAGCACCGGCAGTTCGATGGTGTTGCGGGCAAAACTGTTGGCTAAGATGGGAATAAAGGTGCTGCGTTCCTGACATTGCAACATGGCATCGATGATCGGGCGGCGATAAGCGCGCAACATGCAGCCGTAGTCACTCATCTCCTGACCGGTCGCCCGTTTCACCATCCGATTGATCACTTTGGATGCACTTTTACGGAAAAAACTATCCTGCCGGTTCATGCGGATGGTGCCAACCACGTCATAACTGCCTTCAGCGGCAGTTTTCACCAGTCGTGGGATCTCTTCTGGCGGATTTTGTAAATCGGCATCCAGTGTAATGATCAGATCACCACGGGCGCTTTCAAAACCGGCCATCACGGCAGAATGCTGACCATAATTGCGGTTCAAGATCACCGCGACAACGCGGCTATCGGGGGCATTTGCTGCTTTGGTCAGCATTTCGGCCGAATGATCACGGCTACCATCATCGACCAGCACTACTTCATAAGCTGAACCAATTTGTTCACACGCAGCGAGTGTGCGACGTAACAGCTCAGGCAAACTGGCTTCTTCGTTATAAACCGGGATTACAACCGACACTAGCTGAAAGGTGTTAACTTCAGACACGACTAGACTCCAATACTTGATGGATCACACGAACGACACGTTCTAAATCGTCATCGGTCATATCGGGGAAGAGTGGCAGCGTGCAAAGGCAGGCAGAATTCCACTCAGTATCGGGCAGGGAAATTTCCGGATATTTTTCGCGATAATATTTCTGAGTGTGTGCGGCACGGAAATGCAAACCAGTACCAATTTCTTGCTGTTGTAAGGCTTGCATAAAGGCATCACGATCAATGCCACAACGCTTGGCATCCACGCGTACCATAAACAGATGATTACTATGCAAATGCGGGTAATCCGGCACCGCTAATGGCTGCAACGGCGTATTGGCAAGTAATTCACGATAACGGGCGACCAATACCGCGCGGCGGGCATTGAGTTCTGGCAGATGATGCAGCTGCACCACGGCTATTGCAGCATTGATGTCGGCCAGATTGTATTTGTAACCGGGGGTGATCACTTCTGCTTGTGGTTTACGGCCTTGCATCTGGCGATCAAATGCATCGACACCCAAGCCGTGAAATTTCAGCATGCGCACTTTCGCGGCCAGTTCGTCATCATCGGTGGTGACTAGCCCGCCTTCGGCGCAAGTCATGTTTTTGATGGCATGAAACGAGAAAATGGCGGTGCCTTGCTGACCAATCCAGCGTTCGCGGTAACGCGTGCCGACGGCATGCGCGGCATCTTCCACCACCATAATCTGATGTTTTTCTGCCAGCGCATAAATCGGGTCGAGATCGGCGGGGGCGCCGGCATAATGCACCGGAATAATGGCTTTGGTGCGTGGTGTAATGGCATCCGCGATGCGTCGGGCATCGGTCATCAATGTGTCACGGTCGACATCCACAAACACCGGCGTTGCTCCCAGCAGTGTGATGAGATTGATCGTTGATACCCAGGTTTGCGACGGTGTGATCACTTCATCACCCGGGCCAATATTTAAGGCCATCAAGGTGACATGCATTCCCGCCGTGGCGGAACTGACGGCAATGGCATGTTTACAGCCAAATGTCTGGCAAAATAGCTGTTCCAATTCCTGATTTTTCGGGCCAGTGGTGATCCAGCCGGATTTCAGTACCTGGGTTACTGCTGCTATTTCTTCATCCCCAATCGCAGGGCGTGAAAAAGGCAAAAAACTCATGATAGTTAAGCCTCGTAAGTCATCCTTGGAAGAGCATTACTGCGCTCTATTTCAAGCATAGGTTATTCGTGTTGTATGAACGTTTTAGGATCACCACAGCGAGATCGACGGCACCATTGGGAAAAGGTTTTGTTCTCGCTGATGAGATGCAGCATGACGAGCGAACCTTTAGCAAAGCTTAAAAAGGGTTTGTCATTCTGTAACCAGATGTACAACGCGAGTGTTGGCGAATTTAAAATGTAAAAGAGATGTATCGTCTGACTCTAAATATGAGAGTTCGATTACAGTAGTTAATGAGTGGTTAGTTAAACTATTGAGTAGATGAGAAGTAAACCGGAGTGTGCCCCCGATAACCCTGGCAGGATGCCGGGGTTATTTTTTGCCGCTTTATTGATCTGCACCGGCGCTGTTGAAGATTAATGATGCTTAAATGATGCATCATTAATTAAAAGGAGCTTGCCATGAGCCAATCTGTACACGGTCACGATGTTATGCACATGATGCTGGAGTTGGGCGGTCAATTTACCCGCGACAGCTTGAAATCTGCTATCGAAACCCGCTTTGGGGCGGATACCCGCTTTCATACCTGCAGTGCAGAAGACATGACCGCTTTGCAGCTGATTGATTTTCTGGAAGCCAAAGGCAAATTCGTGGCAGCAGACGATGGTTTCAATACCCGCGAAGAACATATCTGTCAGCATTGATCTTGTTACGCGGAATACAACAAAAATGGTGCACATATGTTGCACCATTTTCGTTTCTTGAGTTATATCTTTCAGAAATTAAATCGGTAATAGGCGTTATACGACTCGATGCCGGCATTGTGTGAACTGAGACCGGCATTGGAATAATGTAATGCCTGTATACCAATGGTATGCCGTTGATAAAACCGCACACCAATGCCCAGTCGATCTTCAAAATTGACGCTGGAACCTAACTCCCTATCTTCGATTTTATTCCGACTAAATGCGGCTAAGCCGATCCCGGCTTCGACAAATGGCTGTACGGCGGCATTGGCCGAGCCAAATTCATAAGTCAGCACCGGTGAAGCGGATAAGCTGTGGGTATTCACTGCATTATCACTTTCCCAGTAGGTATAACCAAGCGTGCAATAACCACTGAGCCGGCCAAAATCTGAATCAAACCAACGGTCTTGCCATGGGAATTGCAGCCCGACGCGATAAGTCATGGTGTTGTCAGCGGAATGGCCTAACGCGACTGAAACATCCGCCGCGCTGGTGGTTGCGCTTAGCAATAAGGTTAATCCGCTTAATGCGGCGGCCAATGAACGGGAGTGAAGAGTCAAAGCAGTCGACATAGGTGCCTCCGGTGGAGCAAAGCAGTTTCACGCAGATCTGCGTATAGAGGTGACTGATTTGAGTATAGTTTTTTTCTCAATAAATGCAGGCAAATCGACGGACATCGCCTGTTGTTCTCAGTTTTGCTAGACTAGCGCATGTTTACCCTCTTTTATTTTGCCTTTCTTTCGGATTACAGCATATGAGCGTGATTACAGCGGCAGTAATGTTATTTTTGATTATGGATCCGGTCGGAAATTTACCGATTTTTCTGTCAATTTTACGTCCGTTACCAGAAGGGCGTCGCCGTAAGGTGATGATCCGAGAATTGCTGATTTCTTTGGTGGTGATGCTGGTCTTTCTGTTCACGGGTCAGGAGTTATTAAATCTGCTGAATCTGAAACAGGAAGCAGTCAGTATCGCGGGTGGCATCGTACTGTTTTTGATTGCCCTGCGGATGATTTTCCCTGGTGAAGGTGGTGTCACCGGTTTACCGGAAGGTGAAGAGCCGTTGATTGTACCGATGGCGATCCCAATGATTGCCGGCCCTTCTATTTTGGCCGCATTGGTGCTGTTGTCGCATCAATATCCAGCTCAGATGATGGATTGGGTGCTGGCCCTGTTATTATCGTGGGGTGCTTCGGCAATCATTCTGATGTTCTACGAGCAAGTGCATAAACTGCTTGGCGAACGTGTGCTTACGGCAATGGAACGCTTGATGGGGATGTTGCTGGTGATGATCTCGGTGCAGATGTTACTTGATGGCGCGGTGCAATATCTGCATCGTTAAAATCCCAACGGATGAAATGAAAAGGCAGTCCTCAGACTGCCTTTCTTTTTGCCTCAATTTCGGCTTTTTTCTTCTGCGCTGCCTCATAAATGGCGCCCCGTAACTCAATCATGCGGAAGAAACCAAACAGCAACAGCTCAATGTAATCGCGTTTGGTCAGCTTGATCATATCTTTCGCCACCAAGGTCATAATGGCGGCCTGAATGGCATGCACCATCAACACTAATACCGCAAATACCGGGATCAGTGTGTGAATTTTGCCTTCGAGTGGATGAATAAAGGTGAAATACACACTACCCAGCCAAAACCCCATAACGATCAACTTGGCTAACAACAAAAATAACCATTTCATGATGTTGGACACTCCCGCAAATACAGCTGGTAACACACCTGACCAGCCTGTTTGTCTTTTAATAATTGCCAGTTCGCCGGGATCAACGGCGCGGTACCTTCGTTTTCCCGTTCCAGATAAATCAACGCCCGATCGGCCAGCCAACCTTGCTGTTCCAGTAATGGGATCACCGCAGTCAGCAGCTCTTTACGAAACGGTGGGTCTAAAAATACTAGCTCGAACGGCTCGTTACAGCCGGCCTGCAGCACCTGTAAGGCATCACGGCAGACGACCTGTGCCTGCGTACACTGCAGGGTCTGCAAATTAACCTGTAACTGACGGGCAGCTTTCGGCTCTTGTTCGATCATCATGACATAACTGGCATAGCGGGAGAGTGCTTCAAATCCCAAACTGCCACTTCCGGCAAACACATCCAGGCAGCGGCTATCGCGCACATCGGTGGCTAACCAGTTGAATAACGTCTCTTTTACCCGATCGGTGGTGGGGCGTAGCCCTTCAACGTCATGCACCGGTAATTTGCGTCCACGCCATTGGCCGCTGATCAAGCGAATGTTACCGGCACGGCCAGTCGATGGGGTGGAACGAGGAGAGGAAGTTTTGCTACGCGCCATGGGGTTTCTTCATTAAAAGCAGGAAAAGGTGGTAGTATGACGCCCAGTTTATGTTCCGTCATCGCCAGCGAAGGCGGCATTCTAGCAGTCAATGCAGCAAGTGAGTAATCGTTAATGGCAAAAGGACTTTTCTCCTGGTTCGGCCGGGGATCGAAAGATAAAACAGCACCGGAAGAAACCGTAAAAACCACACCGGTAGTCGAACAACCAACCCCAGAAGCGGTTGTGGTTGCGCCGTCGATCGAAGCTGAAATAACTCCCCACGCCACAGAAGCGGAACCTTCCGTGGTGGAAGCCGAAGTGGTAATGACGGAAACAACAGAGCCGGAGGTTGTTTTCGAACCAGAAACGCCGATAGATGACTCGGTCAGCGACTTTATCGCCACTGATTCTGCCGAGGCGGCTGAATTTCACGAAGAGACGCAAGAGCGACCAAAACGTGCCGGACTGTTCAGCCGTTTAGTCAAAGGGCTGATGCGTACCCGCGAATCGATCGGTGCCGGTTTCATGGCGCTGTTTCGCGGTAAAAAACTCGATGACGACCTGTTTGATGAGCTGGAAACCCAGTTACTGACCGCCGATCTGGGCGTGGAAACTACCCAGCGCATCATGCAAAACCTGATCAAACAGGCTAAGTTCCACCAGTTAAAAGACGCCGAAGCGTTATATGACCTGTTGAAGCAGGAAATGGCCGCTATTTTGCAGCCAGTCAGCCAGCCGTTGCAGATCGACAGCAGCAAAACGCCGTATGTTATTTTGATGATCGGCGTGAATGGTGTGGGTAAAACCACGACCATTGGTAAGTTAGCCAAACACTTTCAGGCACAAGGTAAATCGGTCATGTTAGCGGCAGGGGATACCTTCCGTGCTGCGGCCGTCGAGCAGTTGCAAGTGTGGGGGCAACGCAACCACATTCCGGTCATTGCTCAGCATACCGGTGCTGATTCCGCATCCGTGATCTTTGATGCCATTCAGGCGGCGAAATCACGCAACATCGACATTTTGATTGCCGATACGGCAGGCCGTTTGCAGAACAAAGGCCACCTGATGGAAGAGCTGAAAAAAATCGTGCGGGTGATGAAAAAGCTGGATGACAGCGCACCACACGAAGTGATGCTGACGCTCGATGCCAGCACCGGTCAAAACGCGATCAGCCAGGCGAAATTGTTCGGTGAAGCCGTGGGGGTCAATGGTATTACCCTGACTAAGCTCGACGGCACGGCGAAAGGCGGCGTGATTTTCGCGATTGCTAATCAGTTTGGTATCCCGATTCGTTATATCGGTGTTGGTGAAGCGATTGAAGATCTGCGTCCATTCGAAGCCAATGATTTTATCGAAGCGCTGTTTGGCGGAGAACAACACTAAACCATGATCCAGTTCGACCATGTCAGTAAGGTGTACAGCGGTGGACACATGGCACTGCAAAAGGTCAGCTTCCAGCTGCGTTCCGGCGAAATGGCGTTTCTGACCGGTCATTCCGGGGCGGGTAAAAGTACCTTACTGAAACTGATCAGCGTGCAGGAGCGGCCATCCGATGGCCGTATTCTGTTCAACCGCCGCGATCTCTCGCAGATCACCAAAGCGGACGTGCCGTTTATCCGTCGTCAGATCGGCATGATTTTCCAAGATCACCGTCTGCTGCTCGACCGTTCCGTGTTCGACAACGTGGCGCTGCCACTGCAGATCGCCGGTGCTTCACCGCTGGAAATTCAAAAACGCGTCATGGCCGCACTGGATAAAGTCCATCTGCATAACAAAGCGCAGCATGTCCCGATGATGCTCTCCGGTGGTGAACAGCAACGCGTCGGTATTGCCCGCGCGATTGTGAATATGCCGCCGTTACTGCTGGCCGACGAACCGACCGGTAACCTCGATGCCGCGCTGGCGCATGACATCATGCAACTGTTCCGTGAATTGAACGCACAAGGCGTGGCGGTGTTGATTGCCAGCCATGACCAAGCGCTGATTGCCGAAAGCGGGCAACGTAAATTGGTGTTGCAGCACGGACGGTTAGTGGAAGATAGCTTGGGGGCCGAACATGGCGCGTAAACCAACTTCACATGTGCAGCCAACACCGGGGCAAGGCAGTCGTTTTTCGCTGTGGCTGTTTATCCATATCCAGCAACTGCGACAAACCATGCGTGAGATCTGGCATACACCACTGACATCGTTGATGACGATTGGCGTGATCGGGGTCAGTCTGGCGTTACCAGCGACCTTGCTGGTGATTTTGAAAAATGCCGAAAACGTCACCGCGCAGTGGGAAAACGGCACGCAAATTACCCTGTATCTGCAAAAAGGTACCACGGAACCGGAATTGCAGGCGTTGCAGGATCGCATTCGGCAAAATAATCAGGTGGAATCGGTGCGTTACATCTCGCCGGAACAAGGTATGAGCGAGTTCAAGGCGCTGTCCGGTTTTTCTGAAGCGCAAGCCTATCTGTCGGATAACCCGCTACCGCCGGTGCTGGAAGTGACACCACGGCAAGCCTTCCGCACACCGCAGCAAAGTGAGCAGTTACTGCAAAGCCTGCGGCAGGAAAGCGCGGTCCAGCAGGGTAAACTGGATATTCAGTGGGTGACCCGGTTGAACGGCATCATCGGTCTGGCGCGTCAGTTGGTGCATGTGTTTGCAGGTTTCTTGGTTATCGGGCTCTTGCTGACCGTGGCCAACACCCTGCGCTTATATATCTTTAACCGTCGCGCGGAAATTGAGGTGATGAAACTGGTGGGGGCCACAGATGGCTTTATCCAACGCCCGTTTCTTTACTTAGGCTTCTGGTATGGTGCCGTGGGTGGTTTAGTGGCCTGGTGGTTGTCAGAAGTGCTGCTGTTACTCAGTGAAAAAGCGGTAACTTATCTGGCCGAATTATATGACAGCAGTTTCCGTCTGGTGGGGTTGGGCTCTGCCGATGGTGGTTTGCTGATCCTGCTCGGCGTTTCGCTCAGTATGGGCGCGGCGTGGTTTTCCGTACATAAACACTTAAGCGAGATTGAACCAAAATAAAGATTGCAGCTATCGGCCCCAAAATGAAGTGCTCACAAAATTAATTTGAAAATTTTTGAAGAAAAAGTGAACTTTTGTGCAAACGCGCTGTCTGATTATTTGAGGGTTAATTCTGTTGGGAAAGTTATCTTTCTCCTTTGGCTTGGTGATGATGTATTTTTGATACTTGGTATATCGGAAACATGCTCAGATTTCGGGGAGTCTTTAGGTCTCCCCTTTTTTATGTCTGAAATTTGTTAACAAGCGTGACAAGATATGCAAAACTTGATATTGAACAAGTTTAAATATCCCGATTGCTTGCGGGATATGTTATTACACAACCTTTGAATGAAGCATTCGACGTAAGGTAAAAGAGGTATTCGATGAGTACTGCACTTCAGCGCAATTTAGTTCTGGTTCCTCAGGGTAGTCTTGAGGGCTATATTCAGGCGGTAAACAGCATACCGATGCTGACGGCTGAAAAAGAACGGGAACTGGCTGAACAATTACAAAACCATGGTGATTTGGAAGCTGCCCGTCAGTTGGTTATGTCACATCTGCGTTTTGTGGTGCACATCGCACGCAACTATTCTGGCTATGGATTGCCGCAAGCGGATCTGGTTCAGGAAGGTAACATCGGCTTGATGAAAGCGGTAAAACGCTTTGATCCAACCGTCGGTGTGCGTCTGGTCTCGTTTGCGGTGCATTGGATCAAAGCCGAAATTCATGAATATGTGCTGCGTAACTGGCGTATGGTCAAAGTCGCCACCACCAAAGCGCAACGGAAGTTGTTCTTCAACCTGCGAAAAAACAAAAAACGCCTCGGCTGGTTTAACCAAGACGAAGTGCGCACCGTCGCCAATGAATTAGGCGTGTCACCAGAAGATGTGACCGAGATGGAAGCGCGCATGAGTGGTCAGGATCACTCCTTCGATGGTTACGACGATGACGACAGCGAAAGTAATTTTGCACCGGCACAATATCTGGAAGATAAATCATCTGACCTGGCTGCCGTGTATGAAAATAGTAACTGGGACAACCACGCGGAACACCGTCTGAGCTATGCCCTGCAAGGTCTGGATGAGCGTAGCCAGCAGATCATCCGTGCCCGTTGGTTGGATGAAGATAACAAGCTGACGCTGCAAGAGTTGGCCGATCGTTACGGCGTCTCGGCGGAGCGCGTGCGACAGCTGGAAAAGAACGCGTTGAAGAAGCTCAAGGATGTGCTGGAGGCGTAAGGCCTGACTAAACCACGAAAGGTCTCTTTAGCGAGGCCTTTTTTTTGGCGGTAAAAGGGAGAAATGCATGAAACTGCTGAAGCAATTATTTGAACAAAATCGCGAATGGGCTGAGCAGATCAAAGCGGAAGACCCGCAGTTTTTTGAAAAACTGGCCTCACAACAAGCACCGGAATATTTGTGGATCGGTTGCTCTGACAGTCGAGTGCCAGCGAATGAATTGCTCGGTTTATTACCCGGTGATGTGTTTGTGCATCGCAACGTGGCGAATCTGGTGGTGCACACCGATTTTAACTGTCTGTCGGTCATTCAATATGCGGTGGAAGTGTTGAAAGTAAAACATGTCATCGTGTGTGGCCATTATCACTGTGGTGGTGTCATTGCCGCGATGGGCAATAATGAATATGGGTTGATTGATAACTGGTTACGCAACATCAAAGATATCAATTATAAATATCGCGACCATATCGACGAGATTGAAGATGAACATGAACGCCAAGACTATATGTGCGAGCTGAATGTGCTCGAGCAGGTGGCCAATGTTTGTTACACCTCGATTGTGCAGAATGCATGGCGCCGTGGGCAGGATCTGGCGGTACATGGCTGGATCTATGACGTCAAAGATGGCTTGTTGCGTGACCTGGATATCACGGTTAACGCGTTAGAGCAGATCCCGGAAGTGTATCGTTCTTCCTGCCAAAAAGTATCGGCGCTGCATCAACACAAATAAGTTCAGAAATACTGCCCCAGAAGTTTTGGGGCAGCCATCAACACCAGTGCCCACAGACAAAGCCAGCCTAAATCAGTGACAATAAATGTCAGTGTTATCAGACCTATGCCGGCCAGTAAGGCCAAAAGGTGGGACTGGCGTTTGCCATAGATAAAGTAACCGGTGCCGATAGAACCAATCACAATATTGGCGAATAGCAGTAGCGGATCGAGTTCCGTCAGCATGTAATGGGGTTACAGTTTCTGTTGTACGCTGGTGGCGGCATCTTTGACTTTTTCACCACCGCGCTGAATATCCTGCCCCATACCGTGGATGGTGTTGCAAGCGCTCAGCAAGAATAGGGTAATTAAGAGCCCAGTGATCGTTTTCATCATTTTTCCTTGTTAATGCAATACGATAAATATAATTCAGCACACGGACTTCGCCGATAAAGAATCTATTATAACGTGATGATTGTTAACATATACCCAAAGTAATTGGCGTTGCAGCAAGGCGACCAGTGAGCGAATCCCCATGAGCATAGATAGACTATGTGATTGGGGTGAGAGAACGCTGTTAACGACGCTGCAACTTCAAGTACGAAGGGTATAGCATGTAGTCGGGCAGACAGGGATATTGAGGGAGCATGAAGAAAAACAAAAGCCTTCTGACGGAACAATTTATTACTGAATGGCTGACACCGGATGTGGGTTTTGTCTTTCGCTCCGGTGAGGTGTTGGATGATTTTATCAGCCCGTACCAACACATTGAGGTGATGGAAACAGCGGCTTTTGGCCGGGTATTTCGTCTGGATGGTTACCTGATGACCTCGGAAGCCGATGAATGGTTTTATCATGAAAATTTGAACCATATCCCGGCTATTACGCATCCGGACCCACGCACCGCATTAATTATAGGTGGGGGTGATGGCGGTTCGGCGCGGCAATTGCTGAAATATCCCAGTATTGAACAGATCGTTGTGTGTGAGTTGGATGCCGGTGTGGTGGCTATTGCCGATGAATATTTTGGCAAAGTTCATCAAGGTGCCTTTCATGACCCACGTTTGCAGCTCGTTATCGGTGATGGCTTAAAATATGTGGCGGAATCACAGCAACAATTCGATTTAATTGTGCTCGATTTGACCGATCCGCAAGGTTACGCCGAACCCCTGTATACCCGTACCTTTTTTGCCGACTGCGCGCGCCTGATTGGCGAGCATGGTTTGTTATCACTGCATATTGGTTCGCCGCAGTTTCACGCGACCCGCTTTCGAAATCTGTTTGAGGAATTAAAAGTGGTATTTCGGGTGGTGCGTCCGATGCTCGTGCCGATCACCTTGTACGGTGGTTTCTGGGGCATGGCTTGTGCCAGTCAATTGCGCGATCCGAAACGGCTGGATGCCAACACCGTTGAACAACGTTTGCAGCAGCGTGGTATCACCGGTCTGCACTATTACAATGGCGACACACATCAAGCTGCATTGGCGTTACCAAATTTTGTGCGGCAATTATTACAACAAACGGAATAGAGCCTGTTAAAAACAGGCTCATTGCTTAACGTATAATAGGGCCCTGAAATAATTAACGCGCTTTACCCGGATAACGTGGTTTTTTCAGGTTTTCGACCGAAAAGATATCGTTCAGTTGGGCTTCAGTAAGCAACCCGCGTTCTAAGACTGCTTCACGGACCGATTTGCCCGTCGCGACACACTCCTTGCCGATCTCATCACACGCATGATGGCCAATATACGGTGTCAGGAAGGTGATGAGTCCAATTGAGCTGAACACATACGCTTCGCAACGCTCTTTATTGGCGGTAATGCCTTCCACACATTTTTCGCGTAGACAAATACAGGCATTACTCAGCAAGCTGAGCGATTCAAACATACACTGGGCAATCACCGGTTCCATTACGTTGAGCTGTAACTGACCCGCTTCGGCGGCCATGGTAACGGTGACATCGTTACCAATCACCTTAAAACAAACCTGATTCACTACTTCCGGGATCACCGGATTAACTTTGGCCGGCATGATAGAAGAACCCGCCTGTCGCTGAGGTAGGTTAATTTCGTGCAGGCCTGCGCGCGGGCCGGAACTGAGCAGGCGTAAGTCGTTACAGATCTTCGATAATTTCATCGCCAGTCGTTTATAGGCACTGTGCAGGATCAGATACGCACCACAGTCGGAAGTTGCTTCGATCAGATCTTCCGCCGGCACATAGTTATAGCCAGTGATTTCCGCCAGATAACGGATCGCCAGTGCAGAGTAATCTGGCGGGGTGTTCATACCGGTGCCAATCGCCGTAGCACCTAAGTTCACCTCCAGCAACAATTCCTGACAACGACCAATGCTTTTGATTTCTTCGCGTAATGTCACCGCAAAGGCATGAAATTCCTGCCCGAGCGTCATTGGCACGGCATCTTGTAACTGCGTGCGCCCCATTTTCAGCACGTCATTAAAACTGATGGCTTTATCATCAAAAGCTTTGATCAGTTTTTTCAGCTGTTTTAACAACCCGAAGGTACTTTCATATAACGCCACGCGAAAGGCGGTCGGGTAGACATCATTGGTTGATTGGCAGCGGTTCACATCGTCGTTGGGGTTTAAGATCTCATACGCACCTTTCGGCTGACCTTGTAACTCGAGCGCCAGATTAGCGATCACTTCATTGACGTTCATGTTGACGGAGGTGCCGGCGCCGCCCTGAAACAAATCAATCGGAAACTGATCAAAACAACGTTCTGTGCTCAGCATCAAATCGCAGGTATTAATGATCATCTCGGCTTTATTAGCATCCAGCGTGCCGAGCGCCCGGTTAGCTAAGGCGGCGGCTTTTTTGGTGTGCAGTAAACCACGGATAAAAGCCGGTACATCGCTGATCCGCTGCTGGCTGATTTGGAAGTTATCTACCGCCCGCAAAGTATGGATGCCGTAGTAATGTCGGTTATCTACCTGCATGCTGCCTAGCAGGTCTTCTTCTGGTCGGAACTGATTGGTCATGATGATCTCTGCACTGATTTGGGCTGATAAACCAAGTATGGCACAGCCATTTTAGTTGAATAATCAGCACGCATGGATGTTTACGTTGGTAGTGGTAAAACAAATGGTCGCATTGTTTTCTATTTCTATAACAAAGGGGAAAATAACGGTTTCATGTCGTGATCATGGTGCGATTGTGCAGATATCATCGCACTTGGTAGGGGAATACGTTATTATTCGCCTCTTTTCCAATATACGGCTGCTGTGCGTTCCGTATTCTGTTTAATCCATAGGAGAGGAAGCCTGTGAACTTTACTAATCCGACGACGATTACGTTCGTCATCTACATTCTGGCGATGATCGGTATCGGTTTTGCCGCATGGCGTTATACCCGCGATCTGTCCGATTACATTCTCGGTGGCCGTAGTCTGGGTAGTTTTGTGACCGCCATGAGTGCCGGTGCTTCAGACATGAGTGGCTGGTTGTTGCTGGGCCTACCGGGTGCCGTTTATGCGTCAGGCGTTTCTGAAAGCTGGATCGCCATTGGTTTGATTATCGGCGCCTGGTTTAATTGGCAGTTCGTGGCGGGTCGGTTACGTGTATATACCGAAATCACCCGTAATGCGCTAACACTGCCAGATTATTTTACCCATCGTTTTGAAGACCAAACCAAAATCCTGCGTGTGATCGCGGCACTGGTGATCTTGGTGTTCTTTACCATTTACTGTGCCTCCGGCATGGTGGCGGGCGCTCGTTTGTTTGAGCAAACTTTCGGGCTGAGTTACGACACGGCGTTGTGGGCCGGTGCTGCTGCGACGATCTTGTACGTCTTTGTGGGTGGTTTTTTAGCGGTTAGCTGGACCGACACCGTACAGGCATCGTTGATGATTTTTGCACTGTTACTCACGCCAGTCATGGTGATCATGCATGCCGGTGGTTTTGCTGGTGCCGTGCAGGCGATCAATTCGCTGGACGTGAAATACAGTGACATGTTCCATGGCACCACCTCGATCGGCATCATTTCGCTGATGGCATGGGGTTTAGGTTATATGGGGCAGCCGCATATTCTGGCGCGTTTTATGGCGATCAGCTCGGTCGACGCCATGCCAAATGCCCGCCGGATCGGCATGACCTGGATGATCTTGTGTCTGGGTGGTGCGGTTGCGGTTGGTTACTTCGGTATTGCCTATTTTGCGGCGAATCCGGCTCAAAGCGGTGCTGTACAGGCGAACCATGAAACCGTCTTTATTACGTTGTCGCAATTGCTGTTTAACCCATGGATCGCCGGTGTGTTGTTGTCGGCAATTTTGGCCGCGGTGATGAGTACCTTATCTTGCCAGTTGTTGGTTTCATCCTCGGCACTGACTGAAGATTTTTACAAAGTATTCTTCCGCCCGAACGCGTCACAAAAAGAACTGGTATGGATTGGTCGCCTGATGGTGTTGCTGGTGGCGGTGATTGCGATTGTGATTGCCCGTGATCCGGCGAGTAAAGTGTTGGGTCTGGTGGGTTATGCCTGGGCTGGTTTTGGTGCTGCATTTGGTCCGGTGGTGATTTTATCACTGCTGTGGCCGCGCATGACACGTAACGGCGCGTTGGCCGGTATGTTGGTGGGTGCGCTGACTGTGATTGTTTGGCGTAACGCCGCGTGGTTCGGTCTGTATGAAATGGTGCCTGGTTTCTTACTGTCCGGTGCGGCGATTATCCTGTTTAGTTTACTGGATAAAAAACCATCCATGCGGATGCAGCAAGATTTTGCCCAAATGGAAGCAGAAATGGCGAACCCTGGTGTATCGCTGACAGCTCCGATGGCCGACTGATTGCCGGTAATTTATAACGCAATCTAAATAAAGAACCGGCTGAGGCCGGTTTTTTTTTATGCAACTGCGTAGCTAAAAATAGCATCAGCTCACTAAAATTTGTTGCTCTGGTGCAACGACCTGTTCGGCCATAAAAGACGATACAGGTTTGCTGGCTATGACATCGTAAGGTAATTGCGACACCTTCTTCATCAGCGCATGAATGATTTTGTCATTGCGTTGTTTGCGCGCTTCTTGTTCGGAATGGTTTTTATCTGTTTGCGTATTGAGCAGGCGTAGCTGTAACAATGGATGATCCGCACACAAGTCGAGCAGCGGTTGTAACTCGTCACTAGCGGTGAGTATCGTACATTGTGTCGCTGCCTCTTTACCGGCCAATTGCCCTAATACCCAAGCCCAGAAAAGTAGCGGCTGGGGTGTCGATGCGGTATTCACTAGCAGCTGAATAGGGCGCTGGTGTTGCCGTTGCATGGCGAGTAACTGGGTTGTCGTCAACACAGACAGAACACCTTTAGGCGCAGAGACAGCAACCAGCAGGTCGCTATACAGCGATAAATCTAATTCTGCTAATTGCGTAATGTGATCTTCGGCCAGCATAAGCACGCTGCTTACCATGTTGAACCCCGCCTTTTATAGTTATGTCGTTTTTATTTTCAGTCGCTGTTATTGGCTAAACGGCGAGAAATGAGCGTCTAAATCTATAGCAAATCATTCAGATTGGGTACTTATTGCCGTAATTTTAGACAGAATTGACCTGTTTTTACGCGGTGGCATCACATTAAGCGAAGGCTTTCAAAACCCAGATAAAAAAAACGCCCCATCGACATGGTCGACAGAGCGTTCGGAACGAAGGCAATGCAGCGGGATTATAAGATTTGTTTGAGCAGGATATGAGCTTTAAAACGCTGGATCCGGGTGAGTAAGCGTTTCACTGCATCGGGATAATCCTGTAACTGTTCCAGTTCGCTGAAATGGGTCAGACGACGGGTATGCTGCAAAATATTTTCCCGTTCTGCGGCAAAACGTTCACACAGCAAACGATGTGGATCACGTAATAACATGCCGTTTTCCAGATCGAGTGCCCAGGCTCGTGGATTCAGATTGCTGCCAGTAATGAGGCTTAACTGGTCATCCACAAAAATGCCTTTCAGATGATATGAGTGCTGCTCATGCTGCCACAGCATGATGTTGAGTTGTCCGTTATCAATGTAGTTTTGATAACGGTTGGCAAAACGGCGCAGATTAATTTCATACAGATAAGGTAAACCACCGACGGTTTTAAACGGCTCACTGGGTGGAATGTAAAAATCATTGGCGGTTTTATCACCAACCACAATGGTGACTTTCACTTTCCGTTGCAGCAGGCCACTGATATCACGTGCCAGCGAGCTGGGTGGATTGAAATAGGGGGTGCAGATAAAGATTTCCTGCGACGCACTGCGCACCAGATCGCGGATCACGCGATTCAGGCGATTACCGCGTTTGCCTAACCCAATTAACGGTGTCACTCCAAATTGCCGTGGGCCAATGACACTCTCTTCAAACTCATAACGACCGGCTTGTAAACGACGACGGAAACGACGCTGTTCGGCTTTGATCTGTTTGATACCCGGGATCTGGATTTTATCTAGCCGCGGTACAGCGGCATCGTTAACAAAATGCCGTAAGATCAACCGCGCGAAGCTGTCGGCTAGATCGGCATTCTGGATTTGGTGATAACGGTCGAAACGATAACGATCTAACTGGTGCAGGTAGACATTATTCAGGCTGGCACCGGAATAGAGCAGGGTGTTATCAAACAAGAAACCTTTCAGATGCAACACACCCAACCATTCGCGGCGTTTGACCGGCACTCCGTAAAAAGGAATATCACAAGTCGGGTATTTGCTGGCAAATTCCTGATACATCAGATGATTACCAGATTGTGCACCTTTACCAATCAAGCCGCGTTGCGCACGGTGGAAATCAACAAAGACTTTAATGTCCAGCTGCGGGCGGGCTTGTTTGGCGGCATACAGCGCCTGCATGATTTCACGACCGGCTTCATCATCTTGCAGATAGAGCGCCACCAGATAGATCCGGCGTTCGGCCTGAGCAATTAGCTCAAGAATACGCTGTTTGAACTGACTGGCCTGATGCAGGACCTGCATGGCGTCACTGTCCACTGGTAGCAGCGGCAATTTTTCCAGTTGGCGGCGAAAATAGGCTGAATACAGCATGGCGTTCCTTGTGGCTAGCGTGCTAAATAGCGCAGCAAATAAATCAGATTGTAACAATCGTAGCTGCTGACTGCCAGTTTGCTGGTCAGTCAGCACTACATTTGACGAGGCCATGATGTTGATAATCAAATGGCCGTAGTGGCTTGTTCCAGCCACAATAAATCACTTCCTTGCAACGAAGGTGCAATAGCGGTGAAAACCTCGCGGTGATAGTCATTCCACCACTGTTTTTCATCACTATTCAGCAATTCGATTAATAATAAACGTTTATCGAATGGTACCAGAGTCAGATTGCGGAATGCATAACGTTCGATTTCGCTGACAGAGGTCAGCGCTTCAACCGCCACCAGATTTTCACAGCGCATGCCAAAGGCGCCTTCACGGTAATAACCGGGCTCGTTGGAAATTACCATACCAGGCTCGAGTGGCGTGGTGCTGCCTTTTGGTGAGATGCGCTGCGGGCCTTCATGCACACTTAAGACATGGCCGACGCCATGGCCGGTGCCATGGTCGTAGTTAAAACCGGCTTGCCATAATGGCAATCGCGCCAGCACATCCAGTTGCATACCGCAGGTTCCTTTCGGGAATTGTGCCCGACTCAGTGCGATATGACCTTTCATAACCAGCGTAAACAAGGTCCGCACATCGTCATTAGCGTTCCCAACCTGAATGGTGCGGGTGATATCGGTGGTGCCTTCGTCATAATGACCGCCGGAATCGACCAGATAGACGGCATCCTGACCAAATGTCCGTGGCTGGCCATTGCGGAAGTTGTAATGCGGCAGGGCGGCATTTGGGCCGAGCGCAGAGATGGTTGCAAAACTGGCTTCCAGATAACCGGGCTGTTGCAAACGGAAGCTTTCTAGCTTGTCAGCCAGCTGCGCTTCGTCACTTTGTAAGCCTTCGGCGATGGCGTTATCTAACCAAGCTAAAAAACGACACATGGCGATGGCATCTTTACGATGCGCTTCCTGCATACCGGCCAACTCAGTGTCGTTTTTGCAGGCTTTGGCCAGCAGGCACGGGTCGGCTTGTTCCAGCAAATGCGCGCCATGTTGCAATAACTGTAAACCACAGGCGGCATTACAACTGGTATTGTCTAACCAGACTTTAAGTGCATCTTCGCCCAGTCGTTGTAACACATCATGGAGTTTTCCAGCCGGATAGACCGACACATCATTACCGACATGGGCACTAAATTGGCTGTCCAGCCGAGTTGGATCAATAAATAGATCGAGTGTGGCATTGCTGTATAAAATGGCAAACGCACTCACCACCGGCAGGGCCGGAATATCACTACCACGAATATTCAATAACCAGTTGATCGATTCATTTTGGGTTAACAGCAAGGCATCGGCTGATTGCGCACGTAATTGTGTCGCCATGCACTGGCGTTTCGACTGGCTGCTTTCGCCCGCTACTGTTTCGGCGAACAGTCGCGCGGGTGCTGTGGAGGCTGCTGGGCGATCGGACCAATGTAAATCAATCGGGTTTTCTGCCAGCGGATGCAGGCTGATTTTTGCCGCGCTCAATTGCTGCTGTGCTTTACGGTACCATTCCAGACTATGCAGACGCGCATCAATACCCACCCGGCTACCGGCCGGTAATTGCTGAGTTAACCAATCCAAAAACGGATCGCGGATCAAATGTAGGTGGGCAAAGTGCTCATCAGAAACTTGCTGACGTGCTTGCACGGTGTAGCGTCCGTCCACGAATAACGCCGCTTGTTCGGTCAGGACAACTGCAACACCCGCTGAACCGGTAAAACCGGTGATCCAAGCCAGACGTTCATCGGCTGGTGCGGTGTATTCGCCCAGATGTTCATCGTCGTGAGGTATGATAAATGCCTGTACATCAAGGTGTTGCATTGAACGGCGAACTTTTGCCAAACGTTCCGCAATAGTGAGTTGAGTCGACATGCGCGCATCCGCGGGAAGCTAAAAATGGGACAAGAATATCATAAATCCATGTGAAACGAGGGATGTTTACATCCTGCTCATTTCAACGGCGATGTCCGGGCTAATAGAGTTTTCATCTGAATATTAGATGAATTGTGGTATTTCAATGCAGAAATGGACGCCATTTCCAGAATTACTCTGGCATTTGATTTGTCCATTGAGCAATTGCACCACCTGATTATAGATGATGTACCCTCCGAGACCAGAGAAACCCTGCTCCCGTCGATTGGTGACAAACGGTTCAAAGATATGGGGTAATATCTCAGGGTCAATACCTTGCCCGTTATCGTGATAATCAAGCCGCACTTGGCCTTGTTCATGGCTGACCTGAATCGTAATGCTGCGCGGCCGGTTGCAATGTTCAAAACCGTGATCCAGCGAGTTTTGGATCAGGTGATTGCAGACCCGAGTAAAAGCCGAAAGGTAACTTTGTACCTCCAGTGTAGGTTCACATTGAATGGAGACATGACAATGTTGCTGGTTCAGGCGATGGCCTTGCGAAATGATAATTTGGTGCAGGGTTTCAGCCACATTAAAACGACTGGGTTGTTGGCCACTGTGCGAGATAGCGATCTGCTGGAAATTATTCAGCAAGTCCAGCGCCTTACGGGTTTGTTGCTGCATCAGTTCGGTCGACTCGTGGATGGCGGCTAATTGCCCCTGCCAGCCGTTGTGTTTTCCCGATTCTGACAATGGGGCAGCGACTAAATCTTTTAGTCGGGAGGTTAGAAAGCGGTTGGCAGTCATGCTGATCCCGAGCGGTGTATTCAGCTCATGTGCCATGCCGGCCACTAAGGCGCCCAAGGAAGCCATTTTCTCCGATTCAATTAACGCTTTTTGAGTGTTTTTTAAATTGTCGTAAGCTGCTTGTAATTCATGGTGGCTATTTTCCAGCGATTGGGTGCGAGCCACGACTTTTTGTTCCAGCTTTTCATTCAACTCTTTATTAATTGCGTGTTCTTGTTGCAGATTATCGGCAAACGATTGTTGTGCCTGCCAGTCATCGGCATGTCGTCGCTGCATCTCATTGATACTGTAAACGATGGCATCCAGTTCATCGCCGGAAGCTGGCGGGTGGCGTTCCAAGGTGATCGGTTGTGGTGGCGCACTCACATCTAAATGTTGTAAAAAACCGCTGATCTTATGCAGATGGCGGATCAGCTGATGGTAAAAAATTAGCAGGATAAAACAGGAAACCAGTAACGTTTTTAAGGTTTGCGTGATCAGAATAATCAGACTTTTTTGCCATAAACGTTGGTAGATGGGTTCCAGCGTCAAACTAACTTCCAGTTCACCAACGACATAACCCTCATACGAGAGCGGGAAGCGCTGCTTTAATACGTGCAACCCGGATGTTTGTCCTACCTGCATGCGTTCCAGTAAATGGCTATCAATGCGTTCATACACTGTGGCTGCCTGCATATCCGGTAGTTGTTGCAGCCCTTTGAGTTGCAGGCTCAGTTGCTCGTTATCCATGTTCCAGACGCTGGCCGCAATGGCGGTTAGATGCGTGGATTCAATTTCATTGAGGCGGGATTTCGTTTCATTCATGCCTTGGCTGTAGTCCCAACTCAACTGGAAGAGGGTTGAGATCAACGCCAGCACGGTGCTACAGGCCAGAATGTAGGTCAGCAGTCGTCTGGATAGTTGATGCGAGGCAGAGAAACTCTGCAATAGGTGTTTCCAGTAGGTCAGCATGATCATTCCATTTGCTGGTGTTATCGGTTCGCATATCACCGAATACCCAGACTGTTCATCCCGGGGACTTCTGATCCCTATTTTTAATCTTCAAGATATAGCATGCGGATAGGGAAAGAACAAAGTCCGCTACATCAAGGCATTATCTTCTCGTGCGTAAAGCCATGTTAAACCATAACAAGGGTTGATAAATTGATTTTCTGCCCGCATGTTAATAAGAATCAATATTCCGTTTTTGCGCCGTATTCTGAGGTAAGTGTCGATGAGCAACCCACTGTTATCCATGGATGGCTTGCCGCCGTTCAGCAAGATCAAACCAGAGCACGTACAGCCTGCTGTGCAACAGGCGATTGCGGAGGCCAAACAACGTATTGCGGATGTATTAAGTTCATCTGACAGTTTTACCTGGGACAATTTGGTCGCACCACTGGAGGAAACCGATGACCGTCTGGGTCGGATCTGGTCGCCCGTGAGTCACATGAATTCGGTCGTTAACAACGATGAATTGCGTGCAGCGTATGAAGCCTGCCTGCCGTTGTTATCGGAATACCAAACCTTTGTCGGGCAACATGCTGGTTTGTATCAGGCTTATCAGCAATTGGCGGACAGCAATGAATTCCGTCGTCTGAGCCAAGCGCAACAGCAGCAAGTGAGTAATACGCTGCGTGATTTCCGCTTATCCGGTATTGCACTGGAAGAAGCACAACAACAGCGTTATGGCCAGATCGTGAGCCGCTTATCCGAGCTGGCTTCGCAATTTAATAATCAGGTGATGGATGCCACACAAGGCTGGGTAAAACACATTACTGATGAAACCGCACTGGCGGGTTTACCGGATTCCGCGAAAGCGGCAGCGGCACAACAAGCACAAAGCCGCGAGCTGGAAGGCTGGTTGTTCACGCTGGATATTCCTTCTTACCTGCCGGTGATGATGTATGCCGATAGCAGAACATTACGTGAAGAAGCGTATACCGCGTTTACCACACGCGCCTCTGATCAAGGGCCGAATGCCGGCAAATGGGATAACTCACCGCTGATCGAAGAAATTCTGGCACTGCGCCATGAACTGGCGCAGTTGCTGGGCTTTGCGAACTTTGCCGAACGTTCGCTGGCCACCAAAATGGCTCATTCGACCGAACAGGTGCTGGCATTCTTAGGTGATCTGGCGGCGCGTTCACGTCCGCAAGCACTAGCTGATCTGGCTGAGTTGCAGGCGTATGCCCAAGCGGAACACGGCGTCAGCGAACTGGCGGCATGGGATATTGCCTATTACAGCGAAAAATTAAAGCAGCACCGTTACGCTATTTCAAATGAAGCGCTGCGCCCATACTTTCCGGAACAGAAAGTCGTGCAAGGTTTGTTCGATGTGGTGAAACGTATTTTCGGCATGCGTATCAAACCTCATCTGGCAGTAGAAACCTGGCATCCGGATGTGCGTTTCTACGACATTATTGATGCTGATGGTGAATTACGCGGCAGCTTCTATCTGGATCTGTATGCCCGAGCGCACAAGCGTGGTGGTGCCTGGATGGACGATTGCATGGGGCGCCGTTATCGCCGTGATGGCCAATTGCAGCACCCGGTAGCCTATCTGACCTGTAACTTTAATGGTCCGGTTGATGGCAAACCAGCACTGTTCACGCATGATGAAGTGGTGACCTTATTCCATGAATTTGGCCATGGTTTGCATCATATGCTGACGCAGATCGATGTCGCCGGGGTCGCCGGTATTAATGGTGTACCGTGGGATGCAGTGGAATTACCAAGTCAGTTTTTGGAAAACTGGTGCTGGGAACCTGAAGCACTGGCGGTGATCTCGGGTCATTATGAAACGGGAGATGCTTTGCCGCAAAGTGAATTGGATAAATTGCTGGCGGCGAAGAATTTCCAGTCAGCGATGCAAATGCTGCGACAGCTGGAATTTGCGTTGTTTGATTTCCGTCTGCACCGCGAATATGACCCACAACAAGGTGGTCGGGTGCAACAGATCCTGGATGATGTACGCAGCCAAACTGCGGTGCTTATACCACCGGCATTTAACCGCTTCCAACATAGTTTCTCGCATATTTTTGGCGGTGGGTATGCGGCGGGTTATTACAGTTATAAATGGGCCGAAGTGTTATCAGCCGATGCGTTCTCGCGTTTTGAAGAGGAAGGAATTTTTAATCAACAAACCGGCCGTGATTTTCTGCAATATATTCTGGAAAAAGGAGGCTCAGACGAGCCAATGACGTTGTTCAAGGCATTTCGGGGCCGTGAACCCCGAATTGATGCACTGTTACGCCATTCCGGGATTCAATAAAATCTTTTTCCTGACTAAAATGACGGCACTTCGGTGCCGTTTTTTTTCAAAAGCATGACGCTTGACACTAATTTGTGATCAAACCAGAGAATGCCTTGGCTTTCGTTTGCGCTTCGTTTTACTTACGATTATCCTCGAAAATCATTTGAAGCATAAATGACCTTAGTATGGATGCTGGTGTAAGCGGGATTTTGCGCTGAAGGTTATGGGGATTGTTAAATGACTGCAGAGCAGCAGCATGAACTGCAGACAAGTATAACGCCTGCGCGTGTTTTCCAAGACTGCGAGCTGAATCACCTTCAGCAACATCAAAGTATCATTTGGCAATACCTCAATGATGCCGTTTTGATCTGTGATGACCGCATGCATGTGCTGACAGTCAACCCGGCTTTTGAGCGCATCACTGGTTTCACCAGTGCCGACGTAATTGGGCAAAATGTCGAATTATGGCGTTCGGGTCTGATGCATAAACGTTTTTATCGCCATTTAGCACAAACGTTAGAACAACAGACATTGTGGCAAGGCGAGATCTGGAATCGTCGGAAAGACGGTACGCCATTCCCTGCATTTTTAACCGTCTGTAAACAGATTGAGTCTGCCGAAACGACCGGTTATGTGGCCATCTTCCGCGATCTGAGTGCCCAAAAAGAAGCTGAAAGCCATGTGCATAACCATACCCACTATGATCTGCTGACCGAACTGCCCAACCGCCAGTTGTTTGCACAAAGCCTCGCCCGTTTGTGTTCCTATGAAGATCCCTTTGCGCTGTTAGTGCTGGATCTGAACGACATGAAAACCGTCAATACCAGCATGGACCACCAAACCGGCGATGATATTCTGTGTGCCGTAGCGCATCGTTTGTCAGGGCGCATTCGCTCAAGTGATCTGTTAGCTCGCACTGGTGGTGATGAATTTGCTTTGTTGGTGCCAGGTATTGTTAACCGTCGTCAGGCAGAAATTTTCGCCAAACAGATCATGGGCAGCTTTGATTGGCCGTTTCAGCTGGAAAATCAGCAGTTATATATGGCAGCCGCTATGGGGATCGCGCTGTGGCCAATGGATTCCAAAGAGCCGGATGTATTACTGAGTAATGCTGAGCAGGCATTATTTGAAGCGAAAAAACAGCGTTTACCGCTCAAACTGTATAGCAGTGAATTACGCCGCAATCTGCGCAGCCGAAACAAGTTGCAGCAAGATCTGGCGAATGCCATTAAATACCATCAGTTGTCTTTAGTTTACCAACCGATCTGGGATATCGACACCAATCGGGTGGTGAAACTGGAAGCTTTGGTGCGTTGGCAACACCCGGAACGCGGTGCCATTTCGCCAGTCGAATTTATTCCTTTGGCGGAAGAGAGTGGTTTGATTCAAGGGTTAGGACAGTGGATTTTATTGCATGCCTGCGCCGATCTGGTGAAGTTACACCGTAAAGGGTTTACCCAGATCCAGATGTCGGTGAACCGTTCTACGCCGGAGTTTCAGACCATCGATCTTGATGCCCGTGAGTGGTTAACCACCATCGCAGATATGGGCTTAGACCCAAAATCGATCATTTTTGAAATCACTGAATCGCTGCTGATGAGTAATCAGGAATCGAATCGGCAACGTATGCATGCCTTGCGTGCGGCCGGTTGCGGTATCGCGATCGATGATTTTGGCACCGGTTATTCGGCGCTGAGTTATTTACGCAGTTTCCCGATTGATGTGGTGAAGATTGACCGCACTTTCGTGCGCAGTATTCCGGTCGAAAAGCAGGAGTGTCTGTTGCTCGATGGCATCATTAATCTGGTCAACAATCTGGGCATGACGCTGATCATTGAAGGTGTTGAAACCGACGATCAGCTGGAATATCTGAAACAACGTCAGTGCAGTTATATTCAAGGCTTTTTATTCAGTAAACCGTTGCCGTTTGATGAATTACTCAGTTATCTGCAGCGCGTCATGCCATCTCGTCTGTAACCCTTCCGCGATCCTTGCAACTTTTGTTATACAATGCGCGCTGAATTTTGATGTTGAATAACAGCCACAGGAGCGGGCATGTATCCCATTCAGGTTATAGCCGAAGACCCTAACCGCGCGGCGCAGGTCAGTGAACTGGCCGCCAGTTTGCAGCAACAGCAGGCTGAAGCGCCGTTTGCTTTGGTTTGGGGGGAACAACATCTGGAACTGCGAAAACTGGATGAACCAAAACTGGGGCCGGTACTGGTCGATTTTGTCGAAGGCGCGGTTGCGCATCGGCGTAAATTCGGTGGTGGTCGTGGGCAATCGATTGCCAAAGCGGTTGGGCTGAAATCCGGCGCCAACCCCACGATTGTTGATGCGACGGCCGGATTAGGCCGTGATGCCTTTGTACTGGCGTCACTAGGATGTCAGGTCACGATGCTGGAACGTCATCCGGTGGTCGCAGCGCTGCTGGCCGATGGTTTACAACGTGCACAGCAAGACAGTGAAATTGGCGACTGGATGCGGGCACGGATGTCGTTACGTGCCGGTTCGGCATTAGAAAATTTGCAGCAATTGGGTTTTACACCGGATGTGGTGTATCTCGACCCGATGTTTCCGCACCGCCAGAAATCGGCATTAGTTAAAAAAGAGATGCGGGTGTTTCAATCTTTGGTGGGCGCGGATTTGGATGCCGATGCGCTGTTGCCGGCTGCTCTGGCAGTCGCCGGTAAGCGAGTGGTGGTTAAACGGCCGGATTACGCCGGTTTTCTCAATGACATGCCGCCGAGCATGAGCATTGAAACTAAGAGTAACCGGTTTGATGTCTATGTGCTGAAGTCTTATGGCAACGAATAACAGAACGTTGACACGCCATGAATACATCCATGTAGGCTCGACGGCGGCTTCCCTGTCGCCGACGGTCACTTATCTGTTATCCGTCGCCATAGCTAAAAGTCATGACCGATGTGTGTGCTGCATCATTCACTGATTTAAGCTTTCAACGTATTGGTAATCGAACTGGCCTGTGCCGCGATGCGCTGGGCGACCTGCAAGGATAATTCTGCGACATGGCTGGATTGCTGCTGCATCTCGGCCATTAACGCCCCGAAAGACGAGAGCTGCTGCACCTGCTCCTGCGCATGCTGATTCCCTTGTTCCGCCATCTGCGCACTGTGTTCCAGCGTCGTCCGCACCTGCTGGGCATTCTCCGCCAGCGCATTCACCTGTTCACTTTGATGGATCGTGGCATTCGCGATATCGCTGATACTGTCGCCGAGCTGATTCGATGCCAGTTTTAATTGCTGGAAGATGCTCATGATTTGCGTCAGCGATTTTTGTGTATGACCGGAAAGACTGCGCACTTCATCGGCTACCACTGCAAAACCACGACCATGTTCACCGGCGCGGGCTGCTTCAATCGCCGCATTCAAGGCCAGTAAATTAGTTTGTTCCGCGATATGGCTGATGGCGTCGACGATCCGGGTGGCATCATCCATTGCTTTTTGCCAGCTATGCAGTGCTTGCTGACAATCGTCAGACTGGCTACGGGTAGTGCTCGTCGCGGCATGTAAGGCACCGACTACCTGTTGGCTTTGTTGCATGACTTGATCGTTCGCAGCACCTAGATCTGAAATGGTTGATGCGGCTAACTCAACCTGATTGGCCAGATCTTGCAACTGCTGTAGCGTGGTATGCCCTTGTTCGATGGTCGATTGTGCCTGGGTGGCATTTCTTTCCATCTGTTCGACTTCACTCACCATGCTGTGCAATTGGTCGGTGATATGTTCCAGTTGTTGCGCTTTCCGTTGCTGATCTGCATGCAACTGCGCGAGTAACAGATTGAAACTATGCGCAATAGCGCCCAATTCGCTGTGGGCATTCACAACGGGGATCTGCTCCATCTGACCACTTGAGGCCAGCTCATGAAACGCGCGTTGCAGTCGTTGCAAACGTTTCACCACCATCCGTTGCTGGAATAACCAGGCACCAATGGCATACAGCACTAAAATTGCGGCCAATGTTGCGAGCGTAATGGTGGCGGTGTGTCGGCTTTTTTGCTGTTCTTCAGCCAACTGTTGGCCAATCTGATGAATTTGCTGTTCCAGTTGGGCAAAGTCGGTTTGCAATTGCGTTTTCATTTGCTGTTGTTGTTGTAACAGATGATTGGTGTTGCTGATCTCTTTCGGGTAACGCACCAATACGCTATTGAGTGTGCTCAATGGTTCATCCAGCGGATATTCTGGCGCGCTTGGTGTCAGTGTTAATTCATCTTGTGCGGCACTGGTTTGTAAATCACTGAGTTTAGGTAAGGCGTTAATTTTACTCAGTTGTTCATTCAGATAATTCAGCTCGAATTGCAGTGATTGTTGTAATGCTGAGGTTGGGTTTGCCAGCAACTGTTCACGCAGTTGGGCGATTTTCAGCATGCTGGAGAGCATTTCACTGCTTAATTGCAGATATTGGTTATGTTCGGTTTGTGTACTTTTCAGTGCCTGTTTTTGGATCTGCCGCAGTGCGTCATTCATTTCATCTTCAGCATGCATCAGCAGTTGTGAGGTGTTACCGGATAATTTACCTGCCGATAAATAATCGCCCTGCATCTTTTCCCGCAAGGTTTGCATCGCTTTCAAAGGTGCTGTCGTCAATTGGGTTGGAAACTGTTGTAACGCAGATTCCAGTTGTTTGAGCTGTTGGGCGGCATTCGTCAGATGTGTGCTATTGCCACTGCGCAGGTATTCAGCGACCAATCGTTGGGTGGTGATGCTGATTTGATCCTGAATGTGCTGATAATCGTTTTGTTGCTGTTCCCAGCGAATTTGCTGTTTGGCCTGCCAATACAAGGTGCCGCAGAGCAAACTGGCCAGTATTAACAGCAGGAACGAGGATAAACGGGAAAACAGGGCAATTTTCATAGTCACATCATCAGGTCAGACCAATTGCCGGCACTATATGAATTTAATGTGACAGTTATGCGGATCAATTTATGACATTTTTGTGACTATACCTTTCGGGCTAGAAGTTGCTGCGATGCCAATTCGTTGGGTATAAACGTCATGAAATAAAAAAGAGGGCATAAGCCCTCAAATATCTATGAACGATCAAGTCAGGGAATCAGGGGATTTAGCTCATTAAAGCCAGTGCATCCGCCAAAATTTTATCGCCCCGCATCATGCCGTAATCCATGCTGTTGATGATGGCGATCGGTTTATTCAGCGCAGTGGCTTTTTTATTGAACTCATCAAATTTATAGCGAATTTGTGGACCTAACAGGCAGCAATCGTAGTTTGGTAGGGTAGCATCAAACTCTTCCATACCCACGGCATTGATTTCGACCTCGATCCCTTTTTGGGTGGCGGCCTGACGCATCTTATTGACGACCATGCTGGTAGACATGCCGGCAGCGCAGCAGAGAAAAATCTTTTTCATGGAAAGAAGGCTCCTGTTTTTTGGTCTCAAACGAAATTAGCAATATCTTGTTAACACTCTGGCATGGGGTCGAGTCAGGGTCTGTGAACTGTTTCGCAAAATAAGATATGGTATTGACAGCGAAATGTAAGGTTGTGGTTGCTAACGCAAGTGCTGGCTGGATTTGACTAAATGACTGATCCGGATGGTTGATCCGGAGAGTAACGGAATACGTAATGCGGGTGGCAATTACCAGTGGTTTCACCATCGAACAAACAAGGTAGAAAGAACGAATGAAATATATCGGTGCGCATGTCAGCGCAGCAGGTGGGATTGAATTAGCGGTCGAACGTGCCACCGAGATTGGCGCTAATGCGTTTGCGTTGTTTACCAAAAACCAGCGCCAGTGGCATGCGCCGGATCTGACCAGTAAAACCATCAGTGCCTTTCGGCATGCCTGTGAAAAAGCCGGTTTTCTGCCGGAGCAAATCTTACCGCATGACTCTTATCTGATTAATCTTGGCCACCCAGAGGCAGAGGCGCTGGAAAAATCACGGCTGGCCTTTATCGATGAGATGCAACGCTGTGAACAGCTCGGGCTTTGTTATCTGAATTTCCACCCCGGCAGTCATTTGAAAGCCATTTCCGAAGAGGAAAGCCTGCGCAAGGTGGCGGAATCGATCAACATCGCGCTGGATAAAACGCAGGGTGTGACCGCAGTTATTGAAAATACCGCCGGGCAGGGCACCAACCTCGGTTGGCAGTTTGAACATCTGGCGGCCATTATTGCGCAGGTGGACGATAAATCGCGGGTTGGGGTTTGTTTCGACACCTGCCATGCGTTTGCCGCGGGTTACGATATGCGCACACCGGGAACCTGTGCCGCGACGTTTGCTGAATTTGAACGGATTGTTGGTTTTAACTATCTGAAAGGCATGCATATCAACGGCGCGAAATGTACGTTTGGCAGCCGCGTCGATCGTCATCACAGCTTGCAGGAAGGCAATCTCGGTACTGCCGTGTTTGAATTCATCATGCAAGACAGCCGTTTTGACCGTATTCCGTTAATTCTGGAAACGGTGAATCCGGATATCTGGCCGGATGAGATCCGTTGGTTGCGGCAATTGGCGTAAAAATAGTTACAACCTTCCTATAGTGTCAGGCTTGAGCATTCCTGGCAGTCAGTTTATGCTCAAGACTACGACCTTAGTTTTTATCAGGGCAAAATTGTGCTGCGACGCTGCGGGTTAATATTGATGCTGTTGTTAACAGGCTGGATCCCATTCCAGTCGGTTGCGGCGTGGCAATCAATGACCCGTGCGGAATTTCCACAAACCACATTGGCGGTTGAAGCGCCGATGCAAATGGTGGAATCGTGTCATGCCAGCATGCATGAGACGATGGCTTCGCCTGTCGTCACTAAGTCCGATACCCACGCTTCGCATGATATGCAGCAACATGGTTCGCAATGTGCCAGTTGTTTGCCATTGTGCACTGGTGTACCGCCCGCGATTGCGCCTGTGCGCGAATTAGCGGCACAAACCCAACTGCATTTTCCCGCGGTAGACTCCCTCTATCGTGACTTCATTCCCGGCGTGCTTTCCCCGCCGCCGCTCGCTCTTATCATCTGAATCTTTCAGGGCTGATTGGCTCTGTGCACTGACGTTTCTGTCAGCGTTTGCTTATGACTTTATTCCAGCATTTTGGCTGGTTATGCATTGATTTTCGGAGATAAGAGAATGACTTCCACTACGACTCAGTTTGCCCGTATTGCCTTGTTTACGTTAACGACGTTGTTTGCCGTCGGCTCACAAGCCCAAGAAACCATGTCTGCTCATGATATGAGCCAGATGCCGGGCATGAGCGTGGATCAGTCGCAGAAAACCTATCCACTGAATGGTCGCGTGGTAGCGGTTGATGTGGCAAACCAGCAAGTGACGCTGGAACACGATGCGGTAACCGAGCTGAACTGGCCGGCGATGACCATGCCGTTCAAAGTCGCGGATGCCAAATTGCTGCAAGGCTTACAACCGGGTCAAACCATCATGGCGATGTTTACGGCAAACGAAGGTGCTGCACCCACCATCGTCTCGCTGCACACCATGTAATACGAAATTTCGGCAGTCGTATGGCTGCTGATGATGGTTTGAATAACGCCCGGTGCGAAGCCGGGTGTGGAGTCGGGCATGAAAATATCCTCTGTTTTACTGCTGTTGGTCGGTGTCGTGGCGGGTGGTGCAGCCAGTTATGGCTGGTTTGCGCATCAAGCGAGCGCAGTGGCTTATAATGAGCAATCGGCAGCACGTAAAATTCTTTATTACCGCAACCCGATGGGGTTGGCGGACCGATCGTCGGTGCCGAAAAAAGACAGCATGGGCATGGATTACATTCCCGTGTATGCCGACGAAGCACAAGCACAGCCCGCCGAGCGCAAAGTGCTGTATTACCGCAACCCGATGGGGCAACCGGACAGATCCCCTGTGCCGAAAAAAGACAGCATGGGTATGGACTACATTCCGGTGTATGCCGATGCAGCACCAGTCGAGCAAGGTGCGGTCAGTATTGATGCGACCCGCCGGCAAAATCTGGGCGTCACGTCGGTAGTGGTCAAAACGGCACAGTTGGATCGTCAAATCAAAGCCGTGGGGATGTTTGCGGTGGATGAGCGTCGGCAATACACCATTACCAGCAAACTGGATGGCTGGGTTGATAAACTTTACGTCAATGCCACGGGGCAGATGGTGAAAGCCGGGCAACCGCTGTTTGAACTCTACAGCCCGGAACTGATCGTGGCGCAGCAGGAATATCGTATTGCCCGGCAAACCCAACCCAATGTCGACGCCGATAAGTTGTCACCCGCCGGGTTAGGTGGCGCTGCGCTGACCCGTTTACGCTATTGGGATATTCCGGACGGTGCGATTCGTCGGCTGGCAGACGGTGGCGAAGTGAAACGCACTTTGGCACTGCAAGCCCCGACCAATGGCATTGTGATGACCAAGAATATTACCCAAGGCATGAAATTCAGTGCTGGCGAGGCGTTGTACCAAATTGCCGATCTGTCACAGCTTTGGTTATTGGTGGAAGTGTTTGAGCAAGATTTAGCCGCCGTGCAGGTCGGGCAAACGGTACAGGTAAAAGTGAATGCTTATCCGGCAGAATCCTTTACCGGCAAATTGGCCTTTATCTACCCGACCATGAATGCAGAAACCCGCACTGTGCAGGTACGCATTGAGTTAGATAACCAGCAAGGCAAACTCAAACCGGGTATGTATGCCGAAGCACGTTTGCAAGTGCCCATCAGTGCACAGGGGCAGCCAGTCATACCAGAATCGGCGTTGATCGACAGTGGTCATCGGCAGGTGGTGTTGATTGATCAAGGCAGCGGTAAATATGTGCCACGCAAAGTGCAGGTGCTGGCGCGCGGGGAAGTGCAAAATGGCGAACGGCAGGTTGCAGTTTCCGGTGTACAGGCGGGTGAAAAGGTAGTGACACAAGCCAACTTCCTGATCGACTCCGAAAGTAACCTGCAAGCCGCCTTCTCCAGCATGGGAGGGCAGTAACCATGTTACAGAGGCTGATCCACTGGTCGCTGCATAACCTGTTTCTGGTGCTGCTGCTGACGTTGCTGACTGTCGCTGGCGGTATTTATGCGGTCATGAAAACGCCGCTGGATGCCATTCCGGATCTCTCGGATGTGCAGGTGATTGTTTACACCGATTACCCCGGCCAAGCCCCGCAGGTAGTGGAGGATCAGGTCACTTATCCACTGACCTCGGCCTTGCTGTCGGTGCCGAAGGCCAAGGTAGTGCGCGGTTACTCGTTTTTTGGTTCCTCCTTTGTGTATGTCATTTTTGACGACCACACTGATCTGTATTGGGCGCGCTCGCGGGTGCTGGAATACTTAAACGGTGTATCGGGCAAATTACCGAGCGGCATCACGCCGACGCTGGGGCCGGACGCCACTGGTGTCGGCTGGGTGTATCAATATGCGCTGGTGGCCAAGAATCAGTCGCTGGCCGCACTGCGATCATTGCAAGATTGGACACTACGTTATCCGCTCTCCGCTACCCCCGGGGTCGCCGAAGTCGCCAGTGTCGGCGGGTTTGTGAAGCAATATCAGGTGGTGCTCGATCCGCGTAAATTGCAGGCTTACAACATCTCGCCAGTTGAGGTGATGGATGTGGTGCGCAACAACAACCAGGATGTCGGTGGTCGAGTCATCGAGATGGCGGAAACCGAGTTTATGGTGCGCGCCAAGGGTTATTTGCGCGGGCTGGATGATATTCGCCAGCTGGTGGTGAAATCGGTGAATGGCACGCCGGTACGGGTCGGCGATCTGGCGCAGGTTGAGCTAACGCCGAATGAGCGGCGCGGGTTGGCCGAGCTGAATGGTGAAGGCGAAGTGGCTTCCGGCATTGTGGTGGCGCGTAGTGGCGAAAATGCACTGAATGTCATCGAACAGGTGAAAACGAAGTTACAAAGTCTGAAAGCCAGTTTGCCTGCAGGCACGGATGTGGTGCCGGTATATGACCGTTCGGAATTGATTTACCGGGCGATTGATACGCTGAAACACACTTTGCTGGAAGAGAGTGCCATTGTGGCATTGGTGTGTGTGCTGTTTTTACTGCATGTGCGCAGTGCGCTGGTGGCAATTTTAATGTTGCCGGTCGGCATACTGGCGGCGTTTATTGGCATGCATCTGCTGGGCTTAAATTCCAACATCATGAGTCTCGGCGGTATCGCCATCGCCATTGGTGCGATGATCGATGCCGCGATCGTGATGGTGGAGAACGCGCATAAGCATCTGGAGCGGGCGGCGCCCGGTACACTTCGGCGCGATATTATCTACGAAGCCTGCAAAGAGGTAGGGCCGGCACTGTTTTTCTCGTTGCTGATCATCACGGTCTCCTTCCTGCCGGTGTTTACGCTGGAATCGCAAGAAGGCCGCATGTTCAGCCCGCTGGCGTTCACCAAAACCTTCTCAATGGCCGCTGCGGCGTTGCTGTCGGTGACGTTGGTGCCGGTGCTGATGCTGCTGTTTATTCGCGGTCACATCATTGCCGAGCAGAAAAATCCGATCAACCGGGTGCTGATCGCAGGTTATAAACCATTTATCTCGATGGTATTGCGTTTCAAGAAAACTACCATTCTGCTGTCACTGGTCATGCTGGGGGTGACCTGGATACCGCTCAAACAGATCGGCAGTGAATTTATGCCGACGTTGCATGAAGGCACTCTGCTGTTTATGCCAGCGGCATTACCGGGCATGAGTGTCACCAAGGCGGCAGAATTGATGCAGCAGCAAGATCGCATCATCAAATCCTTCCCAGAGGTCGCGTCGGTGTTTGGCAAAGCAGGGCGGGCGAATACTGCGACTGATCCGGCACCGCTGGAGATGTTTGAGACGGTGGTAAATCTGAAACCAGAATCAGAATGGCGCCTGGGGATGACTGCCGAAAAGCTGGTCGATGAAATGGATAAAGCGGTGAAAATGCCGGGGGTTGCCAACTCTTGGACTATGCCGATCCGTGCCCGTATCGACATGTTATCGACCGGTATTCGCACACCGATTGGTATCAAAGTATTTGGCCCCGATCTGGCCGGCATTGAGCGTATAGCCCGGCAGGTGGAGCAGGCGGTGAAAAAGGTGCCGGGCACGCGCAGTGCCTACGCGGAACGTATTACCGGTGGTTATTATCTGACGCTAAACCCTGATCGTGATGCACTGGCGCGCTATGGTGTCAGTATCAATACACTGCAACAGGTGATTGCCACGGCGCTAGGTGGCGAAACCATTACCAACACGGTGGAAGGGCGCGAGCGTTACAGCGTGATTTTACGTTATCCGCGCGAATTGCGTGATACGCCGCAGTCGATTGCCAGTGAGGTGTTAGTGCCGACCAACAACGGCTTGATCCCGTTAGGCCAATTGGCGAGCTTGCGGTTGGAACAAGGGCCGCCAAGTATTCGTACCGAAAATGCTGAGTTGTCGGCCTACGTGTATGTTGATTTAGGTGATCGCGATATTGGCTCGTATGTCGCCGATGCCAAAGCCGCCGTCGATAAACAGGTCAAGCTGGAACCGGGTTATCACTTAAGCTGGAGTGGTCAGTTTGAATATATGGAACGCGCCAAAGCACGACTGGCGATCGTGGTGCCGTTTACCTTACTGATCATCTTCCTGCTGCTGTATCTCAACTTCCGCAATCTGACCGACAGTTTGATTGTGTTGCTGTCGGTGCCATTTGCACTGGTGGGCGGGATCTGGCTGATGTGGTGGCTGAATTACGCCTGGTCGGTGGCCGTCGTGGTTGGTTTTATCGCACTGGCGGGGGTGGCGGCAGAAACCGGCGTCATCATGCTGATTTATCTGGAACATGCCTGGCAAGAAAAGCAGTCGCAGCTGACCGGCAATCAGACGCCCACTATCGCTGATCTCTATACCGCGATTGTGGTCGGGGCGGCAGAACGCGTGCGGCCGAAGATGATGACGGTAGTGACCATTATGTGTGGTTTGCTACCGATCATGTGGGGTACTGGCACGGGGTCGGAGGTGATGCGGCGCATCGCGGCACCGATGGTTGGCGGCATGGTGTCATCAACAGTGCTGACGCTGCTGGTGATCCCGGCAATTTATGCACTGGTGAAACAGTGGCAACATAAACTGCATTAATACACTAAAAGAAAGAGCCTCTGCGGAGGCTCTTAGTTTATTGCTGACTTAGTTGGCATGATATGGAATGGCTGATTCTCTTAACACCAACTCGCCATGAAATAGGGGAATAGCGAACGTATTTTCACCATTAATCAGCTTGATGGACTGCTCGATAGCCATTTTCGTCATTTCGATAACCGGAATATTAACGGTTGATAACGATGGTGTCATGAAGGCGGTCATCTGTTCGTTATCGAAACCAAAAACCGACACATCATCAGGAATTTTTAAACCCGCTTCGCTCAGTGCGCGATAAGCCCCTTCCGCCATATTATCGGTACAGCTGAACAACGCGCTGAATTGGTTACCGCCGCGCAGTAACTCCTGACAAGCAGTATAACCACTCGGAATGAGGTTCTCACCGTGAGCGACCAAATTAGGGTTATATTCAATACCATAATCGGCCAGTGCGTCGCGGTAACCCTGCAAACGGGCTTTTGCCGTCGGTGTCCGCATTCGGGCGGTAATACAGGCAATATCGCGATGTCCTAATTCCAACAAGTGGGTGACTGCGGCATGAGCTGCTTCCTGCTGGGCGAAGACAATACAACGCTCGGGTGCTTTCGGCAGTTGGCGATTCATGACAATTAACGGCACCGGGGATTCATCGATCAACTGCATCAATGTTTCCTCTGGCAGAAAACGGCTATATAACACAATGGCGTCACAGCAACGATCGACCAGCATGTTGAAGGCAGCAATTTCGCGTTCCGGATTATCGTGGCCGTCGGTCACGATCAGGTGTTTGCCTGCTTCTTCCACACTCTGTGCAGCTTGTTTTAGTAAATCGCCGAAGAAGTTACCGTTAAAATCAGACAGGATCAGACCAATGGTATTCGAGCGTTGCGTCGCCAGCGCCTGTGCCAGTCCGTTGGGGCGATAGTTTAATTCTTGTATGGCTTTATATACTTGCTCACGTGTGCTTTCTTTCACCTGTCCGGTGTGGTTCAGCACCCGTGATACCGTGGCTTTCGATACGCCAGCTAAACGGCATACATCGGTTATTGTTGCCATATGTTTCATCCCTTAAAACTACATCGGGCGAGCAGATTGTTGCTCAAACCTCGAATTATCAGTGTTGATGCTGGCTATCGCAAGGGATGTTGTTCTCTGTCGCTATTATCGTCACAGAAGCGGTTAACGATAGCGAATTTTCATGCCCAGAATGATAGATGCCAACGTCAGTGTAATACCGTTGGAGGCGACAATAGCGGCTTGCCCATTGATCAGGCCATAAACACACCACAACAACACACCGACGGTGAATGCCACATACATCACCAGCGAAATACTGGAAACATCGCGGGTTTTTAAGATCTTGATGACTTGTGGGATAAAGGAGCCGGTAGTCAGACAGCCGGCAACCAGACCCAATAATTCAGTTGATGAAGCATCCATGAGTACAACGTTCCTGACAACAAAAATGAATCCCCTCATCAAGAGGGGATGTTTAAAAATTAAAGTTTTTCACCGTTACTGCGGATCACATCCTGATACCAGCCGAAACTCAGTTTTTTCTTACGTGCCAGACCATTCGCTTGGTCGATGTAAACAAAACCGTATTGTTTCTGATAACCGTTGAGCCATGACAGCAGGTCGATGAACGACCACGGATAATAACCGCGAACATCGGCGCCTAGCTTGATTGCTTCGCCAGTTGCTTGAATGTGCTCACGTAAATAATCAATACGTGGTTGATCCAGCACTTCACCATTCACGATTGGGTCTTTTGCACCCAGACCGTTTTCGGTGATATAGATAGGCACATTACCGTAACGTTTGTTGATGCGCATAATGGCATCGGTTAAACCTTCCGGATAGATTTCCCAATCCCAGTCGGTGTAACGGCCGTTCGGGTTACGCACCAGTTTGAACAAGCCTTTCCAACCCAGCTCTTTACCGGAACCTTTCTGGCCCGAGGTGTTCATCTCGAAACCATCGACGTCATAATTGGCGGCGACCATTTCGCGTTTGTAGTAATTCACGCCGATGAAATCGCAGATGTTGTTTTTCAGCAACTCGGCGTCGCCAGGGGCAAATACCGGCACACCTAAACCATTTTGTGCTATTGCCAACAACTCGGCTGGGTATTCACCTTTTAATACCGGATCATAGAACCAGTGCGTGAAACAGGCTTCGGCCAGCTCACAAGCTTTCACATCTTCCGCGCTGTTGGTGATCGGGTCGTTCGGTTGTAACACGTTTACAAAACCAATCTGGCCTTGTACACCCATTTTACGGAAGGTTTCGACCGCACGGGCGTGGGCAATAAACACATGGTGACACGCCTGAATGGCGCGTTTCGGATCTTTCACTCCCGGTGGATGCATACCCGTCAGGTAGCCTAGCCCCGTGAAGACGATGGTTTCGTTAAAGGTCGCCCATAATTTCACACGGTCGCCGTAACGTTCGTACAGCAGACGGGCATAACCTTCGAAGGCATCAATAATTTCGCGGGATTCCCAACCGCCGATCTCATCTTGCAGCGCTTGTGGCAGATCCCAGTGATACATAGTCAGCATCGGTTCGATGCCATATTTCAATAATTCGTCGATCAAATCGCTGTAGAATTTGACACCGGCTTCATTCACTTCACCACGGCCTTTCGGGAACAGGCGCGGCCATGACACCGAGAAACGGTAGCTCTTCATGCCCAGTTCGGCCATCAGCGCGACGTCTTCTTTAAAGTGGTGGTAATGGTCGGCGGCGACATCACCATTGGTGCCCATGTAAGTGGTGCCCGGTAAGTGTGAATACACATCCCAGTTTGACAGCCCTTTACCATCGGCATCATGAGCGCCTTCTACCTGATAAGATGCGGTGGCCGCGCCCCACAGGAAGTCTTTTGGAAATACGCTCATGCTTTGGCTCCATTCGCTAGTAATTTGTGCATTTCGATTAACTCTTCGATCATCTCACGCGCCAGCATCGACGTCATGATGTGGTCTTGTGCGTGTACCATGATCAAGTTAACCGGAATTTTACCGCAGCCTTCATCGAGCCCAATCAGCATGGTTTGTACATCATGGGCCCGTTTTGATGCTTGAGACGCTTGCGTCAGTAACACATCAACCTGTGCCCAGTTGTGCTGTTTGGCAGCTCGCAGGGCCTGCATGGCGAAGCTGCGCGCTTCGCCTGCATTGATGATGAGTTCCATGACGGTGGATTCCAGATTGAATTCAGCTTCTTCACTCATTGCCAAATTTCCTATTCTTATGTGTTGTTAATTAAGCGGCATTAGTCTGCGCATTCATTTCTGCTTCATTTTCGGCTTCTTGGGCCAGCAGTTGTTTTTCATAAATTTTGAAGAATGGCAGGTAGATGACTAAGTCCAGCGCAATCAAACCGATCACCATGAATGCGTTACTGAACTGCCAGCCCGCACTCCATGCCGCACCGATAGGAGCAGGCGCAGTCCACGGTACCAACGAAATGATGCGACCGATCATGCCTGAGCTGGCAGCAACATAAGCGATAGTGGCATTCACCATTGGCGCAACAATGAATGGGAAGAACAGGATTGGGTTCATCACGATTGGGCTACCAAAAATAACCGGTTCGTTGATGTTAAACATGGCAGGTACAATACCCAATTTACCGATGGAACGCAGGTGAGCTGATTTACTGCGCATATACAGTATGACCAGTCCCATCGTGGCACCAGAGCCGCCCAAGGTAATGAAGAATGACCAGAACGCTTCGATAAAGATGTGTGGCAGTGGTTGACCAGCTGCCAGTGCGGCTTGGTTCAGACCCAGGTTCACCAGATAGAACGGTGCCAGAATACCACCAACAATCGCCGCACCATGAATACCGGCAAACCACAGGATATGACACAGGAAAGTCGCGAACAGAATAGCTGGCAGAGAGTCAGCTGCAGAGATCAGCGGTTTGAAAATTGCCATGATGGCATCTGGCAGGATCATGCCAAACTGATGCTGAATGAACAGGTTCAGTGGGTAAATGGTCAGGATCACAATCAATGCCGGGATCAGCAGGTTGAATGACTGACGAATTTTTTCCGGCACCTGTTCTGGTAGTTTGATGCCGATATTGCGTACTTTCAGGAAACGCATCAGCTCGGTTACGTAGATACCAACAATGATGGTGGTGAAAATACCGGTACCGCCCAAGAAGTTGGCTGGCAGAGAGCCATCTTTCATCGGTGCTGCAATCAACAGGAAGGTCATCAGCGACAGCATGGCGCAAGGGAAGGCGTCCAATTTATAGCTTTGTGCTAAGTTGAAGGCGATGCCCGCACTGATGTAACAAGCCATGATCCCCATCGACATATTGAATGGTGTCATGATCTCGTTGAAATAGGCCTTGGACATGGCATTCCACCATTGACCGAGGAAAAAGGTGGTATCAGGTGAAAACGGCGGGAAAGCGAACACGAGTAGGAAGGAACCTACAATCATGAACGGCATCGCACCGATAAAACCATCACGAACCGCCATGATGTGGCGTTGTGTACCGGCCCGTGCGGCAATTGGGCTGATCTTGTTTTCGATAAAATCAAAAAATGCATTAGACATAACGTGTCTCCCAGAGACAGTGAGTTGTTAGAGAGTGGCTACAACTTATTACGCCGTCTTATTTTTTAAGCCATCATGGCCAGTGCATCAGCGAGGATCTTATCGCCGCGCATCATGCCGTAATCCATGCTGTTGATCACCGCGATCGGTTTACCGACTGCTTCGGCTTTTTTCTTGAATTCATCGAATTTGTATTTGATCTGTGGCCCGAGCAGGCAACAGTCATATTTTGGCAGGGTGCTTTCAAACTCTTCCATCGCCACGGCAATGATTTCGGTTTCTAAGCCTTTTTGTGCGGCAGCTTGTTTCATTTTGTTAACGACCATGCTGGTGGACATACCAGCGGCGCAGCAAAGAAATATTTTTTTCATAGTTAAACCCTCCATGGGCCCTTAGGGGTGTGTGCGGGCTAACTATACGAACACTTGTAACCGGTTTCAGTAACCGGTTCCACGTTTTATGATGCGCCTCTCAGAATCAGGTCATTTCCTGATCAGGATCGTGATCAAGCTTTACCTTTGTTTATTCTGCCGCCAGGCATCCCAACTGAAGAGCACCAGCGCTGACCAAATCAGTAAAAAAGTCAGCCATTTTTGCCAGACAATCGGTTCGTGATAAAGCGTAACCGCAAAGATAAACATCAGGCTGGGGCCGATATACTGGAAAAACCCAATGGTGGACAGGCGTAGACGTTTAGCCCCGGCAGTAAAGCAAAGTAGTGGCACAGTGGTGATGATCCCGGCGGCCAGTAACCAGAGGTTCAACGCCAGGGGGTTTTGACTCAGGTGGCTGGTGGCGGTGTCTGCATGAAAGAACAAATACCAAGCCGCCAGCGGCGTTAACACCACCGTTTCCACCAATAATCCAGTCAGTGAATCGACAGCAATTTTCTTTCGGATCAGACCATACACCGCAAAGCTGCTGGCCAATGACAGTGCTATCCAAGGAAATACACCGAGTGTGATAATTTGCATGATCACGCCCGAAACGGCGAGCGCCACCGCCAGCCATTGCCAGCGGCGCAGGGTTTCACCTAAAAACAGCATGCCTAACAAAATGTTCAGTAACGGATTGATGAAATAACCGAGGCTGGATTCCAGCATATGATCATGGTTAATGGCCCAGATAAATAACAGCCAATTTGCGGCAATCAATAAGGCAGTGAGCGTCAATAACGCCAGATAACGAGGATGCTGAAAAACCGTCAGCACTTGGCGGCCGGTTTTGGTCCACCACACTAGCAAGATCAAAAACAGACACGACCAGATTATACGATGAGTGACGATTTCTTCGGCAGGAACAAAACCGATGTGTTTGAAATAAAGCGGCGCAATACCCCAGATCAAAAATGCAGTCAGGGCATACAACATACCTTGGGTTGATGATTTCATAACAATTAACAGAAAGCGAAGAGGGACGCTGAGCATATACCAGACGGAGGTAGCGGGTATATCAGGAAATGAACCACTGCAATTATGTCATTAACGTCTTATTTGTCGTTATTTTTCAGATGTAACAGGTCAAACCCACCATTGGCGGTGTTGTAAGGTACGCAGGGAGCGATTGGCATTTTCCATTTCACGACACATGGAGGGTACGTATTGTTGCAGTACACTGCTAATACCTAACAACAGGTGTTCTCTGACGGAGGCAATCGGTTCTTTCCATGCGTATAAACAGACATGTTCAGGGATCAAATGCCGACTGTATTCCCGTAACAAACTATCTGGCCACCGTTCCAGTGTCGGCGTATGGCTATCGAGATAACAGGACAGTGGTCCTCTGATCAGTAAATACCGCACACGTTCCATATCGCGCTGGCATAAACATTTTTCATTGATTTGGCTGGTTTGCTGATGAGCGGTGCCATGATGCATAAACAAACCACGTTGGCGACATTCCATGATGCGATACCAAGGTAGTTCGTCACTGGCATCATAACCGTCCAGCTCCCGTTGCAGCCATAGCAACAGGCTCGGGTCTTGCGCAGTATGGCGCAAATGTTCTAACTGCCGCAGCAGCTCATCACTGCGGAGCGGTGTAGTCTGGCCCATAGGTACTCCTCCCTGCTCATAGTATGGAACGCAATTGCAATCAACGGCGGGGGAAACTTTGACGCGTATCAAGTATATATGAAATAAAAAAGTTACGTATAGTTACAAATAAGTATAAGAACTGTGTGTTTTTTGTTCAAAAAGATATATGCGATGCAACTATATGAATATACAGATCGGCGATACTTTCTCCTGCCTGTATCACTGCACAGCACACTTAATTAGAATGTAGTCATGATTTTAAATTCCGCCATGCAGGACACACCCTTCGTGCAGTCGCTCTCATATCCTCAGCCGTTAGACGTGCTGCGGGAGGTTTTTGGCTTTCAGGCATTCCGTCCCGGGCAAGATACCGTTATCGAACAATTGGTGGCGGGCAAAGATGTCTTGGCCATTATGCCAACCGGTGGTGGTAAATCGCTGTGTTACCAAATTCCGGCGTTGGTACGCCCGGGGCTAGCGATTGTGGTCTCGCCACTGATTGCGCTGATCAAAGATCAAGTCGATGCGTTGCGCGCCAATGGCGTCGCCGCCGCCGGATTACACTCAGGGCTCGCGCGTGACGAACTGATGGATGTCTATAGCCAGCTGTGGCGTGGTGATTTAAAGCTGTTGTATGTGGCACCGGAACGGATTTTACTGCCGGACTTTCTCGCTCGGTTGCAAGAGATGCCGCTGGCGCTAATTGCCATTGACGAAGCGCACTGTATTTCGCAGTGGGGGCATGATTTCCGCCCGGAATATGCCGAATTGGGCCGGTTACGCCATTTGTTCCCGCACATTCCATTGGTGGCGCTGACCGCCACGGCTGACGATGCCACGCGACAAGATATTCTCAGTCGCTTGGCGCTGAACGATCCGCTCGTGCATTTGGCCAGTTTTGACCGTCCGAATATTCGTTACACATTGGTGGAAAAATTCAAACCTTCCGAGCAGCTGCTGCATTATGTGCAAAAACAGGCCGGTCAGTGCGGTATTGTTTATTGCACCAGCCGTAAACGTACGGAAGAGGTCGCCGATCTGCTGAAAGTGCGTAATTACCGTGCTGCTTGTTATCACGCCGGTTTACCCAGTGACCAACGGGCGGCAGTGCAAGATGCCTTTATTCGTGATGATCTCGATATTGTGGTCGCCACTGTGGCGTTTGGTATGGGCATTGATAAACCCAACGTACGCTTTGTCGTGCATTACGATATTCCGAAAAATATCGAAGCTTATTATCAGGAAACCGGTCGCGCTGGTCGTGATGGCTTACCGGCAGAAGCGTTATTGTTGTTTGACCCGGCGGATATTGAACGGGTCAGAGGGTTGCTGGAAAACAACGAAAATGCCGAACAGCGCCAGGTCGAGATCTTCAAACTGAATCTGATGTCGGCATTTGCCGAGGCACAAACTTGCCGCCGTCAGGTGTTACTCAATTACTTCGGGGAATATCACGCCGAGCCGTGTGGAAACTGCGATATTTGTCTTGATCCAGCGAAAACCTATGATGGTACCGACGATGCGCGCAAAGCATTGTCTTGTGTCTATCGGGTCGGGCAGCGTTATGGCATGGGTCATGTGATTGAAGTGTTACGCGGCGCGCAAAGCCAGCGTATTCGTGAATTGGGTCATGACAAACTCACGACTTACGGTATTGGCAAAGATCAGTCGCACGAATACTGGTTATCGGTGTTGCGTCAGTTAATTCACAAAGGCTTGCTAGTGCAAAACATCACCCGTCATCTGGTGTTACAACTGACGGAAGCGGCGCGCCCAGTGTTACGTGGCGATCAACCGCTGGAATTGGCAGTACCACGCACTGAGTTGTTATCGGCGAAAAAACTCCGCCGGCGTGAACTGGAATTGGCGCAAGGCGAAGATGCGGCGCTGTTCCGGGAGTTGCGTAAATTGCGGAAGCAGTTGGCGGAAGAAGAGGGTATTCCGCCGTATGTGGTCTTTAACGATGCCACTTTGCTGGAACTGGCGCAATTTAAACCGCTCACCGAAGCCGATTTGCTCACCATCAACGGCGTGGGTTATCGCAAATTAGAGCGTTTTGGCGAAGCATTTTTGGAATGTATCCGTGAACATGCCGATCTGTAGCTGGCAAGTTGGCACATCCTGCGGCAGAATCGCCGCATGCAGAGGAGAACAGCATGATCAATCCGAACAAAATTGAAGAGATGGCGCGCTCGATTCAGGCCGCGTTACCGCCGGGGCTGAAAAGCGTAGGCGAAGAAGTGGATAAAAAAGTAAAACAGGTGCTGCAGGCGCAGTTGATGAAACTGGATCTGGTGAGTCGCGAAGAGTTTGATGTGCAGACTAAAGTGTTGTTGCGCACACGCGAAAAATTACAGGCACTGGAAGAAAAACTGCAACAGCTGGAAAAACAGTTGGCAGAGCGCGATTAAGTAATTGTGCTGCGATAAGCGGGTCTCAGTGTTGAAACCCGCATTCGCTCATTAGATCAGATTGAAAGCATCACCGAACAGATGTTCTTCTTTGATGCCGCGATGGCGCAGGGCATCCCGCACAACCGCCGCCATTTCAAAACGTCCGGCGACATAAATATCAAATTGGTCAAATGAATGGAAATCGCTCAGCACGACTTCATGCACTAAACCTGAACGCCCCATCCAGTCATCGTCCGGGAATTGCACTACTGGTACGAAGGTCAGATCTTTAAATTCACTGGCCCAGTTCAACACCTCTTCGCCTTCATACAGCTGATCGGCATTACGCACACCCCAGTATAAATAGGTGCGGCGTGGCATTTTGTTATCGACCAGATATTGCAAAATGGAGCGGGCATAGCTGTAACCAGTGCCACCCGCAATCAACAGGATCGGGCGTTCACTGTGTTCGTGCAGATAGGCATTACCTAAGGGCATTTCTACTTCGATTTTGCCATCAGCACGTAATGCCTCCAGCACCTGTCCCGGATATTTGTTACCGGGGGTGGCGCCGATCTGCAGTTCCAGCACATTGCCCCGACTGGGTGAACTGGCAATCGAAAACGAGCGGTGATCTTTTTCACCCATGATCACTTGCAGATATTGCCCCGGTTTATAAGCAATCTGTTGCTCAGGGATCAAGCGAACATGCCAGATGTGTTCCGCACACTCATGCAGAGTTTCCAGATGACAGACAGTGCGTGCCATAGCATTCCTCGTAATAATGTTCGTTCAGAGTCGCTGGGTTATGGTGCTAATCTAAAATACCCAGTGAATCCCAGAGTTCATCAACACGGTGTTTCACCGCTTCGTCCATATGAATAGGGGTTCCCCATTCACGCTGTGTTTCGCCCGGCCATTTATTGGTGGCATCCAGACCCATTTTAGAACCTAAACCGGCCACTGGTGAGGCAAAGTCCAGATAATCAATTGGTGTATTTTCTATAAGCGTAGTATCTCTGGCCGGATCCATGCGTGTAGTAATAGCCCATATTACGTCATTCCAGTCACGTGCGTTAACATCATCGTCACAAACGATCACAAACTTGGTATACATAAACTGACGCAGGAAACTCCATACCCCCATCATCACGCGTTTGGCGTGGCCGGGGTAACGCTTCTTAATAGTGACTACGGCCATGCGGTAGGAACAGCCTTCCGGCGGTAGATAAAAATCAATAATTTCTGGGAATTGCTTACGCAACAGCGGCACAAACACTTCATTTAATGCCACACCCAGCATCGCGGGTTCATCCGGCGGGCGTCCGGTATAGGTGCTGTGATAAATGGCGTCTTTGCGCATGGTCATGTGAGTAATGGTGAAGACTGGAAACTCATCGACTTCATTGTAGTAACCGGTGTGATCACCATATGGCCCTTCCGGTGCCATTTCACCGGGCATCAGATAACCTTCCAGTACAATTTCGGCACTGGCCGGCACATCCAGATCACAGCTTAATGCTTTAACGACTTCGGTGCGGCTTTGACGCAGCAGACCGGCAAAGGCATATTCCGATAACGTATCTGGCACCGGCGTTACTGCACCTAAAATAGTGGCTGGATCAGCACCAATGGCAACCGCAACGGGGTAAGGTTCGCCCGGATGCGCTTCCTGCCATTCCCGAAAATCAATCGCGCCACCACGGTGATCTAACCAACGCATCACCAGTTTGTTTTTCGCCAGCAGTTGTTGGCGATAAATGCCGAGGTTCTGGCGTTTCTTGTAAGGGCCACGGGTAATGGTTAACCCCCAGGTCACTAACGGGGCGACATCGCCTGGCCAGCAATGTTGCACCGGAAGTTGGTATAAATCGACTGCATCACCGGTCAGTACAATCTCCTGACAAGGTGCTTTGCTCAAACGTTTGACCGGCATGTTCAGAATTTGTTTAAACAATGGCAGCTTATCAAACAGGTCGCGTAAGCCTTTTGGTGGCTCCGGTTCTTTCAGCATTGCCATCCATTCGCCGACATCACGCAGTGCGCTGACATCGTCTTGCCCCATGCCCCACGCCACACGTTGTGGGGTGCCGAACAGGTTGGCTAACACCGGGTGGTGCGAACCTTTCGGGTTTTCAAACAGCAATGCCGGGCCTTGCGCACGTAAGGTGCGATCGGCTATTTCGGTCATTTCCAGATAGGGGTCGATTTCCTGCGAGATGCGTTTAAGTTGGCCGCGTTCTTCCAGCAGACGTATAAAATCACGTAAGTCACGGTATTTCATAAAGGTTACCGGTCAATAAAACTGAGTTGATTATACGAACAGTTCACGGATTTGGCTTGCTGCGGACAACACGGATCGATGATAAACTTTGATCTGCTGGCCAAATTCCTGAAACGATCCCATGACTGAACCGCTACAAGCCGAATTATTGGCTAAAGTATCCCGCACCTTCGCGCTGACGATCCCTCAGTTACCGGCGCCATTGGCCGATTGGGTGGGGAATGCCTATCTGTTATGCCGGATCGCCGATACCATCGAAGATGAGCCAACGCTCTCTTGTGAAGATAAAACCAATTTTATTCAGCTATTTCTGGATGTCCTGTCAGGTAAACAACCGGCGGAATGCTTGCATCAGCAACTTTCGCCGCATTTATCGTCGGGTACATCCGTTGCAGAACAAGAGCTGATTGCACAAACCGTCAGCGTCATCGCGCATTACCAACAATTTCCCGCGGAAGTGCAACAGATCCTGTTGCGTGGTGTGGCGATCATGAGTCACGGCATGACGCGTTATCAGACACTGGCGTCGCCGCATGGGTTAAATGATCAAACTGCCTTAGATCACTACTGTTATGCGGTAGCCGGTGTGGTAGGTGAAATGCTGACGGCCTTGTTTATTGCTTATCGCCCGTCATTAAATGCACAGCGTGAAGAACTGGCGGCGCTCTCTGTCTCATTTGGCTTAGGTTTGCAGCTGACGAATATCCTGAAAGACGTCTGGGACGATGCGAAACGTGGCGTGTGCTGGTGGCCGCAAACATTGGTCAGTCAACAAGGTATCGTCTGGCCGCCGAGTGGTAACCCAACCTTGATCACTAGTCGTCAGGAGTTAGTTGCCATTGCCCATGGTCATCTACGCGATGCGCTGGAATACACGTTAGCGATACCGGCAGAAGAGCAGGGGCTGCGGCAGTTTTGTTTATGGGCCATTGGTATGGCTGTGTTAACCCTGCAGAAGATCCAGCATTCTGATGCCTATCTTACCGGCCATAATGTCAAAATCACCCGTCGCGCAGTACGCAATGTCATTCTGGGCTGTCGTTTAACCGGTCGTTATGATCGTGGCTTACGCTGGCTATTTGCCTGGTGGTCACGTGGTTTGGCGTGTCAGCGTCGCTGTAGCCGGCAGCTATACCAGACCGTGAGTTGTTGGTAAGCTACAAACATAACTTACAAATACTATTTTCTGCATCAGGAGAACACCATGCAATGTCACCGTATCGAAGAGCTGTTGGAACTATTACAAGCAGAATGGCTGCAAGATCAAGATCTGACTTTGCTGCAATTTTTGCAAAAAGTGGCCAATGAAGCCGGCTTTCCTGATGCACTGGATACGATCAGCGACGACACCCTGATTTATCAGTTGAAAATGCGTAGTCGTGGCGAAACGGAAATGATCCCAGGTCTCGCCAAAGACGCCGTGCCTGATTTTAAAGAAGCGATCCTGCGTGCCCGAGGCATCATTAAATAAGGTTTACATGCAATCTTCATTTCAGTTCCAATCGCTTACCCCAGAGCTGGTCCTGTCGGCTCTGGCGGCACAAGGGTTATATCCTGAATCTGGTTTAACTCCGCTCAACAGCTATGAAAACCGTGTCTATCTGTTTCAGGCGGAAGATCGCCAGCGTTATGTTATCAAATTCTATCGCCCAGAGCGTTGGAGCCAAGCGCAGTTAAAAGAAGAGCATCAGCTTACACACTATCTGGTTGAGCATGATGTCCCTGTACTTGCGCCTTTGATCTGGCAAGGCGAATCGCTGCTATATACAGAAGGTTTCAACTATGCGATCTGGCCATACCGCGCTGGCCGTGCCATCGAACTCGATAATATGATGCAGTTGGAAGCCGTTGGGCAGGCGTTAGGGCGCTGGCACAGTTGTGTCGCCGACTATACGCTCGCGCATCGTCCGGCTTTTAATGTGACTAATCGTCTGGCGCGTCCGGTGGATTATTTACTGCAACATCAGCCATGGGGTAAAACGCAAAAACCATGGCCCGCATTACTGGCACAGTTGCAGCAGCAATTACAGGAACATGCGCTGTTTAGCGCACCGCAGTTAGCAATACACGGCGATTGTCACGCAGGTAATATCCTGTGGCGTGATGCGCCTGCATTATTGGATCTGGATGATTGCGTCATGGGGCCAGCTATTCAAGATATCTGGATGTTACTGTCCGGCGATGCCGCCGAACAACGCCAACAGATCTATACCATTTTGGATGGTTATGAAGCGTTTTGTGAGTTTGATGAACGTCAGCTGAGTTATATTGAACCCTTGCGCACACTGCGGATGCTTAATTATCTGGTCTGGCTGCATCAGCGTTGGCAAGATCCCGCGTTTCCTCTGGCTTTTCCCTGGTTTAATGCCGATGACTACTGGCATCGACAATTCCAACTATTGAGTGAGCAGTCGCAATTGTTAAAGCAGACCCCGCCGGTTATGAATAGTTACAACTGTTAGTCCGTGTTGAGCGATGACGATCGTGTTGGAAGGGAGTATCATTCCGCGCGTCGTTAGAAGAAGTGAGAATCAACGTGAACATCCTGCTTTTTGATTCCGGTATGGGTGGGCTATCTATTTATCAGGAAGTCCGCCGTTGTCTGCCCGAACATCGCTATGATTATCTGTTTGATAACGCCTTCTTTCCGTATGGTGAACAACCGGAACATATCATTGTTGAGCGTTGTTGTTCGTTGATCACGCAACTGGTGCATGAACGCCAGATCGATCTGGTCGTCATTGCCTGTAATACCGCCAGTACTATTACCTTGCCGGCCCTAAGAGCGGCGTTATCTATCCCCGTGGTGGGAGTGGTTCCTGCCATCAAACCCGCTGCCATGCTGACACAAAACCGCTGTATCGGTTTACTGGCAACCCCTGCCACAGTGCAACGTCCTTATACCTCACAATTAATTGCCCAATTTGCCGCACATTGTCAGGTATTAAAACTGGGAGTCACCGAACTGGTGATCCAGGCAGAACGTAAGATGGCGGGGTATGAAGTTGATGAGCAAGCTATCCGTCATGCCCTACAACCATTAACCGACCATTCATTACCACCGGATACACTGGTGTTGGGTTGTACTCATTTCCCGCTGTTGAAAGAAGAGCTCTACCGTATCATGCCGGGAATTCAGCTGGTGGATTCTGGTGCCGCGATCGCCAAGCGGGTTGCTACATTGTTACCGTATATGGCAAGTACTAGTACTGACACTATCAATGGTCAGGCCTATTGCACGTTACTGGATCAGGATGCACATAAAAAAAGCCACATTCTTATTGAATACGGCTTTCATTCATTACAGCTATTCGAACTTATGAATTAAAGCTCAGCTGAATTCGAACTTTCATCTTCCGGTTTCAGCTCTTTCTTTTCATTTGCTTCACGGACTTTCAAGGTCCGTTGCAGATATTCGGTCTCATTCAGTGTCGCAATGGCAGAATCAGCTGCCGCAGCCGGCATCTCCACAAAACCATAGCCCCGACGTTTACCGGTATCACGATCTTTCACCAGACGAACCGACAACACCAAACCATGTTCGGCAAATAAGCTACGGATCGCAGCTTCGTTTGCGCGGTATGGCAAGTTACCCACATAAATGGTTTTCACTTCACCGGCATAATCTGCGCGAGTGATTACCGCTGCATCGTCGTTCTGTTCCATGTCTCGGGCAGGGGATGTTGCTTTTGCTGCTGAAGACTTAATCGGTGCAACGGGTTTGGCAGAAGTAAGAGAAGAGGTGTTTTGCTGTGTTGCAGAATGACAAAGAACAAAGAGAGGGGAAACTAAACCTCCGATGGCAATGCCCAGACCAATCATAGGAGAAATGAAATAGCCGGCGATTGCCAGCACGGCAGTGGCCAATACACAAAATGAATAACGTGGTGGAATGTTCATTGAATAGCACTCACTAAAATTGTTGTTATAGAGATGATGTCACCACCCATGGTAGATGCTTATGACAATAGCTGCCATTGAGATACTGCTTTAACGCTAGCCAGTTAACATTTTCTCTTATCAGCTTCTGATAAATCACAATAAAAGGATAGAGAAAACAGCGCAAAACGCCCCATTCTGTGGATAAATGTGTGAATAATTGCGTACAGGGTGTGGGCAATTAATAATGTGAAAATAATCACAAAATTTGCTTGCCTAAAAAAGTGGGGTCCCTATAATGCGGCCCCACTGAGACGGCAGACGCCGACACAGAGCGAGTTGAGAGGTTGTGACGAACAACGCTTGACAAGCAAAAGGGAAAGCGTATGATTCGCGTCCCTGGCCTTAGCGCCACGCTCTTTAACAATATATCAAGCAATCTGTGTGGGCACTTGCGTAGATTGATTAGATTGAAAAAATTTAATCAGTGATGCGAGTGACTATTAAGAAACAAGTATTCATTGAGTCAAAAAACTTTAATTGAAGAGTTTGATCATGGCTCAGATTGAACGCTGGCGGCAGGCCTAACACATGCAAGTCGAACGGTAGCACAGGAGAGCTTGCTCTCTGGGTGACGAGTGGCGGACGGGTGAGTAATGCATGGGGAGCTGCCCAATCGAGGGGGATACCAGCTGGAAACGGCTGCTAATACCGCATACGCCCTGAGGGGGAAAGGTGGGGACCTTCGGGCCTACCGCGATTGGATGCACCCATGTGGGATTAGCTAGTTGGTGAGGTAACGGCTCACCAAGGCGACGATCTCTAGCTGGTCTGAGAGGATGACCAGCCACACTGGAACTGAGACACGGTCCAGACTCCTACGGGAGGCAGCAGTGGGGAATATTGCACAATGGGGGAAACCCTGATGCAGCCATGCCGCGTGTGTGAAGAAGGCCTTCGGGTTGTAAAGCACTTTCAGTGGGGAGGAAGGGGTGATGACTAATATTCATCATCATTGACGTTACCCACAGAAGAAGCACCGGCTAACTCCGTGCCAGCAGCCGCGGTAATACGGAGGGTGCAAGCGTTAATCGGAATAACTGGGCGTAAAGCGCACGCAGGCGGTCAGATAAGTCAGATGTGAAATCCCCGGGCTCAACCTGGGAGCTGCATTTGAAACTGTCTGACTAGAGTCTTGTAGAGGGGGGTAGAATTCCAGGTGTAGCGGTGAAATGCGTAGAGATCTGGAGGAATACCGGTGGCGAAGGCGGCCCCCTGGACAAAGACTGACGCTCAGGTGCGAAAGCGTGGGGAGCAAACAGGATTAGATACCCTGGTAGTCCACGCTGTAAACGATGTCGATTTGGAGTTTGTGCCATTATGAGCGTGGGTTCCGAAGCTAACGCGATAAATCGACCGCCTGGGGAGTACGGCCGCAAGGTTAAAACTCAAATGAATTGACGGGGGCCCGCACAAGCGGTGGAGCATGTGGTTTAATTCGATGCAACGCGAAGAACCTTACCTGGCCTTGACATGCTGAGAAGTCTGTAGAGATACGGATGTGCCTTCGGGAACTCAGACACAGGTGCTGCATGGCTGTCGTCAGCTCGTGTCGTGAGATGTTGGGTTAAGTCCCGCAACGAGCGCAACCCCTATCCTTTGTTGCCAGCGGGTAATGCCGGGAACTCAAGGGAGACTGCCGGTGATAAACCGGAGGAAGGTGGGGATGACGTCAAGTCATCATGGCCCTTACGGCCAGGGCTACACACGTGCTACAATGGCGTATACAGAGGGAAGCGACCTCGCGAGAGCAAGCGGAACCCACAAAGTACGTCGTAGTCCGGATCGGAGTCTGCAACTCGACTCCGTGAAGTCGGAATCGCTAGTAATCGCAAATCAGAATGTTGCGGTGAATACGTTCCCGGGCCTTGTACACACCGCCCGTCACACCATGGGAGTGGGTTGCACCAGAAGTAGTTAGTCTAACCTTCGGGAGGACGATTACCACGGTGTGATTCATGACTGGGGTGAAGTCGTAACAAGGTAACCGTAGGGGAACCTGCGGTTGGATCACCTCCTTACCTTAACTAATTGACTATGTGAGTGTTCACACAGATTGCTTGATGATATTAAAGAGATGAAGTGGGTCTGTAGCTCAGGTGGTTAGAGCGCACCCCTGATAAGGGTGAGGTCGGTAGTTCGAGTCTACTCAGACCCACCACTTCCTTCGGAGGGGCCATAGCTCAGCTGGGAGAGCGCCTGCTTTGCACGCAGGAGGTCTGCGGTTCGATCCCGCATGGCTCCACCACTCCAAAGAAGCCAGAGTCATAATGCAGGTATAAATAACTGCGTTATCACTGTGTCTTCTTAACTGGAAGACTGTTCTTTAAAAATTTGGAAAGCTGATAAAAGTTCAATCAAGACAAACAAGCGTCTTGGAAAAACTTGGTATGTAAACCAGTATAACTGGTCACGTATTACAGCGTTGAGTAGGAAACTACTTGGGGTTGTATGGTTAAGTGACTAAGCGTACACGGTGGATGCCTAGGCAGTCAGAGGCGAAGAAGGACGTGCTAACCTGCGTTAAGCTGTGGAGAGTCGGTAAGAGACGTTATTATCCACGGATATCCGAATGGGGAAACCCACTGCATTTATGCAGTATTGCATGATGAATACATAGTCATGCAAGGCGAACCGGGAGAACTGAAACATCTAAGTACCCCGAGGAAAAGAAATCAACCGAGATTTCCTTAGTAGCGGCGAGCGAACGGGAATTAGCCCTTAAGTTTCTTGGAAGTTAGTGGAACAGTCTGGAAAGGCTGGCGGCACAGGGTGATAGCCCCGTACATGAAAACGACCTTGAGATGAAAACGAGTAAGGCGGGACACGTGGTATCCTGTCTGAACATGGGGGGACCATCCTCCAAGGCTAAATACTCCTGACTGACCGATAGTGAACCAGTACCGTGAGGGAAAGGCGAAAAGAACCCCTGTGAGGGGAGTGAAATAGAACCTGAAACCGTGTACGTACAAGCAGTGGGAGCACCTTCGTGGTGTGACTGCGTACCTTTTGTATAATGGGTCAGCGACTTACATTCTGTAGCAAGGTTAACCGAATAGGGGAGCCGTAGGGAAACCGAGTCTTAACTGGGCGATTAGTTGCAGGGTGTAGACCCGAAACCGAGTGATCTAGCCATGGGCAGGTTGAAGGTGCCGTAACAGGTACTGGAGGACCGAACCCACTAATGTTGCAAAATTAGGGGATGACCTGTGGCTAGGGGTGAAAGGCCAATCAAACTCGGAGATATCTGGTTCTCCCCGAAAGCTATTTAGGTAGCGCCTCGGACGAATACTACTGGGGGTAGAGCACTGTTTCGACTAGGGGGTCATCCCGACTTACCAACTCGATGCAAACTCCGAATACCAGTAAGTACTATCCGGGAGACACACGGCGGGTGCTAACGTCCGTCGTGAAGAGGGAAACAACCCAGACCGCCAGCTAAGGTCCCAAAGTACTAGTTAAGTGGGAAACGATGTGGGAAGGCTTAGACAGCTAGGATGTTGGCTTAGAAGCAGCCATCATTTAAAGAAAGCGTAATAGCTCACTAGTCGAGTCGGCCTGCGCGGAAGATGTAACGGGGCTAAACTAGTCACCGAAGCTGCGGATTTGCACGTAAGTGCAAGTGGTAGGGGAGCGTTCTGTAAGTCTGTGAAGGTGTGTGGTAACGCATGCTGGAGATATCAGAAGTGCGAATGCTGACGTGAGTAACGTTAAAGGGAGTGAAAGACTCCCTCGCCGGAAGACCAAGGGTTCCTGTCCAACGTTAATCGGGGCAGGGTGAGTCGACCCCTAAGGCGAGGCTGAAAGGCGTAGTCGATGGGAAGCGGGTTAATATTCCTGCACTTTTTGTAACTGCGATGAGGGGACGGAGAAGGCTAAGTAAGCCAGCGGTTGGTAGTGCTGGTGAAAGGTGGTAGGGATGTACGGTAGGCAAATCCGCTGTACTTTATTCCGAGAGCCGAGACGAAGTGACTACGGTCATGAAGTTACTGATGCCACGCTTCCAGGAAAAGCCTCTAAGCTTCAGGTTACAAAGAATCGTACCCCAAACCAACACTGGTGGTCAGGTAGAGAATACCAAGGCGCTTGAGAGAACTCGGGTGAAGGAACTAGGCAAAATAGTACCGTAACTTCGGGAGAAGGTACGCTGTTGTTGGTGAAGGAACTTGCTTCTGGAGCTAATGGCAGCCGCAGTGACCAGATGGCTGGGACTGTTTAACAAAAACACAGCACTCTGCAAACACGAAAGTGGACGTATAGGGTGTGACACCTGCCCGGTGCCGGAAGGTTAATTGATGGGGTTAGCGCAAGCGAAGCTCTTGATCGAAGCCCCGGTAAACGGCGGCCGTAACTATAACGGTCCTAAGGTAGCGAAATTCCTTGTCGGGTAAGTTCCGACCTGCACGAATGGTGTAACCATGGCCATGCTGTCTCCACCCGAGACTCAGTGAAATCGAATTCGCCGTGAAGATGCGGTGTACCCGCGGCTAGACGGAAAGACCCCGTGAACCTTTACTATAGCTTGACACTGAACATTGAACCTACCTGTGTAGGATAGGTGGGAGGCTTTGAAGTGATGACGCTAGTTGTCATGGAGCCGTCCTTGAAATACCACCCTGGTATGTTTGATGTTCTAACCTCAACCCATTATCTGGGTCAGGGACAGTGTCTGGTGGGTAGTTTGACTGGGGCGGTCTCCTCCCAAAGAGTAACGGAGGAGCACGAAGGTGGGCTAATCACGGTCGGACATCGTGAGGTTAGTGCAATGGCATAAGCCCGCTTAACTGCGAGACGGACAGGTCGAGCAGGTGCGAAAGCAGGTCATAGTGATCCGGTGGTTCTGAATGGAAGGGCCATCGCTCAACGGATAAAAGGTACTCCGGGGATAACAGGCTGATACCGCCCAAGAGTTCATATCGACGGCGGTGTTTGGCACCTCGATGTCGGCTCATCACATCCTGGGGCTGAAGTTGGTCCCAAGGGTATGGCTGTTCGCCATTTAAAGTGGTACGCGAGCTGGGTTCAGAACGTCGTGAGACAGTTCGGTCCCTATCTGCCGTGGGCGTTGGATGATTGAGTGGGGTTGCTCCTAGTACGAGAGGACCGGAGTGAACGAACCGCTGGTGTTCGGGTTGTCATGCCAATGGCACTGCCCGGTAGCTAAGTTCGGAAAAGATAACCGCTGAAAGCATCTAAGCGGGAAACTTGCCACGAGATGAGTCATCCCTAGGACTATAAGTCCTCTGAAGGGCCGTTGAAGACTACGACGTTGATAGGTGAGGTGTGTAAGTGTCGTGAGACATTGAGCTAACTCATACTAATGACCCGAGAGGCTTAACCATACAACACCCAAGTAGTTTTAAAGCGCTTGTTTGATTGATGAACTGATAAAGATTGACTAGGAATAGTCAACACAGCTTTCCAAGACTTATTGCTGAAGATGGTTAATAACAGCGATAAGGGAACCGAATATGCCTGGCGGCAATAGCGCGATGGAACCACCTGTACCCATGCCGAACACAGAAGTGAAACGTTGTAGCGCCGATGGTAGTGTGGCATTCGCCATGTGAGAGTAGGACACTGCCAGGCTCCTAATTTGAAGAAAAGTAAAAACCCCGCTATGCGGGGTTTTTTGTTGTCTGAAATTCAGTAAATCCGACATTAAAGCATCATTTACGGCCAAGCAGGGCGGCACAAATAAAGAATTTTGTGTCACCGTTGGTGTCTTTTTTAATGCGGGCTAAGACTCTCTTTTTATCAATATCAACTAATTCCCAATCATCGCGCCGTGAGTGGGGCGATTTAGCACCGATACACATCAGATATTCCATGAAAAGGTGGGCATTTTTTATTTCGGTTAAATTTGAATCCATACTCTTCTAGCTCCTATCCGGTATAGCAAATACAATGATGTTGTTATTGCTACTATTTGAGAGTTCGGAATCATAGTTGCCGTCGTAAACCAAGTTCTTATATGACGTACTATGCATTTAGCGGACATTCATTATTATGTTATGGAATATCTCTTTCTTGCCTGCTCAATAGAGCTTAGTCTCAGTTTGCCCATTCATCAAAATAATATATTTACGATACGATAGGCTTATTTTAAATAAAGCCTCAAAAGAGGCTATTCGCTAATATTTGCTACAGAAGCATCAAGCAGGGCAAGTATATTTTGTGGTGAAATTTCGACGGAAACACCACGCTTGCCACCACTCACCAAAATAGAGGTCTGTGTTAGTGCACTTTCATCCAGTAATGTTTTTGATGTTTTTTTCTGTGCAAAAGGACTAATACCGCCAACTTTATAGCCGGTTAAGCGTTCAGCATCTGCCGGTAACATCATAGCTACTTGTTTCAAATGTATGGCTTTTGCCGAAGCTTTTAGATTTAAACGCATGTTCACTGGGATGATGGCGGTGATGGTTTGTTTTTCATGCTGCAATAAGAGCGTTTTAAATACTTTGGCTTCTTCCATACCGAGTTGATGAGCGCAATGTTTGCCAAAGTCATCACTGACATTGCATTCATAGGTATGTACTTTAAATTCGGCACCAATATGTTTTAAGAAGCGAATAGCGGGTGTCATTTCAATCTCCTTGTTAATTGATCATGAAATAAAAAAGGCCGGGAAGTCCCGGCCTTTGTGTTGTTTTCTAGCCTGTATTTCGCATACCGGCAGCGATACCAGCAATGGTGACCATGAGGGCTTGGTCAACTTGCGGATGCACCTCGTCTGGATTAGCACGGGAGCGATGCAGTAATTCTACCTGCAGCACGTTCAATGGATCAGTGTACGGATTACGCAATTTAATGGATTCTTTGATCCATGGTTGTTCATCCAGCAGTTCGCCACGTTTAGGACGCAATTGCAAAATCACATTGATAGAATCTTGTAGTTCCTGACGTAAGCGCTTACCTAATGGCCAGAGATTTTCTGGTGCAAGACGCAGGTCGTAATATTCCGCTAACCAGAGATCGGCCTTCAGGAACACCATTTCTAACATTTCGAGGCGGGTACGGAAGAATGGCCACTGTTGATCCATCTCTTTCAATACACCTTCTTTACCATCATCAATAACGGCTTGTAGTGCGACATGCGCACCTAACCAAGATGGCAGCATCAGACGGTTTTGTGTCCAGGCAAAGATCCATGGAATTGCGCGCAGTGATTCCACACCACCATTCGGTTTCCGTTTGGATGGACGGGAACCCAGTGGTAATTTGCCTAATTCCATTTCCGGTGTTGCGGCGCGGAAATAAGGCACAAAGTCCGGTTCATCACGCACTACACTGCGATAATGCTGGCAGGAAATTTCTGACAGCTTATCCATCACGTCGTACCACTCCGCTTTAGGCTTCGGTGGGGGCAGCAGGTTAGCTTCCAATACGGCGCTGGTGTAAAGCTTGAAGTTATGGATCGCTACTTCGGGTAAGCCAAACTTGAAGCGGATCATTTCACCTTGTTCGGTGACACGGAAACCACCTTTTAATGATCCTGGTGGCTGAGACAGAATTGCCTGATGCGCTGGTCCACCGCCACGGCCGATAGTACCGCCACGACCGTGGAACAGGGTCAGTTTCAGATCTTCACGCTCAGCGATCGCAACCAGCTCTTCCATGGCACGATATTGTGCCCAACCTGCGGACATCATGCCGGCATCTTTCGCCGAGTCGGAGTAACCGATCATGACGTATTGCTGGCCACGGATATAGTTACGATACCATTCCACGGACAACAGACGATTTAATACCGCCGCGGCATTTTGTAGATCGTTTTGTGTTTCGAACAGTGGCGCAATTGGCATCTGGAACTTGCAGCCGACTTCTTTCAGCAGCAGTTGTACGGCTAATACGTCAGATGGCTGACGTGCCATTGAAATGATATAGATCCCGAAAGCATCAGGGTCAGTTTGCGCAATAACACGACAAGTATCGATAACTTCTTGTGATTCAGCACTTGGTTGCCAGTTGGCCGGCAGCAATGGACGACGCGACTCCAGCTCTCTCAACAAGAATTCTTGTTTTTCGCTTTCGTTCCATTGTGCGTAATCGCCGAGCCCCAAATATTGGGTTAGTTCAGAGCAGACCTGGCCGTGGCGTTCACCATCTTGACGAATATCTAGTTTCAGCAGGTTGATACCAAAACAGGCTAGTTTACGCATGACATCCAACAACATGCCATCGGCAATGATACTCATCCCGCATGCTTGCAATGAGCGGTAGCAGAGTTCTAATGGTTCACGCAGCTGCTCGGTACGGGTGATCAAGTCGCGGTTTTCAGTGTATTGGCCCTGCAACTTAGCGGTAACTGCTTGCTGTGTTTCACGCAATGCATCACGAACACCACGTAACATCTCACGATATGGTTCACCACATTCCCCCACACGCTGACGTAATTCGTCATTACAGTCGGTCATCGAGAGCTCAGAAACCAGCTCTTGAATATCGGTCAGGAACAGATTGATGGCCACCCAACGCGACAGCAATAAAACTTCCTGTGTCACCTTGGCAGTAACAAACGGGTTACCATCACGGTCACCACCCATCCAGGAAGCAATGCGAATTGGATGTGCATGCAGTGGCAGACGAATGCCAAAGTTTTCTTGTAAGCGGTCATCCAGTTTACGTAAAAACAACGGGATAGCAGGCCACAAGTTGTTTTCGATAACGGCAAAACCCCATTTGGCTTCATCAACTGGGGTTGGGCGTTGTTGACGGATTTCGTTGGTGTGCCAGGACTGATTAACCAGCTGTTCGATACGATGCTGGATAAACTTGCATTCGCGAGGCGTCAGATCTTGCAGTTCCAACTCTTCCAAACATTCGTTCAGTTGTACGTGTTTGTGAATCAGCGTGCGGCGTGTCACTTCGGTTGGATGCGCGGTCAGAACCAGTTCAATGTCCAGTTCACAGACGGTATCAATGATTTCCTGTTCAGACAGGTTGGCGTTTTTCAGTTTGTCGAACAGCTTGTCCAGTGGGTCTGGCGTCGTATGCAATTCACCCTGACGTGACATGGAGTGAAACTGTTCAGCTACGTTGGCCAGATTCAAAAATTGGCTGAATGCACGCGCGACGGGTAATAATTCGTCATCGCTCAGATTTTTCAGCGTCGAGATCAGTTTCTGTCTGTCTTCCTCATTGCCCTGACGGGAAGATTTAGCCAGTTGACGAATATTTTCAATCTTGCCAAGAAATTCCTCGCCAAGATGCTCCTTGATGGTTTTGCCCAGTAACTGGCCTAACATGCCCACATTACCACGCAACGCCGCGTACATATCACTCATTAATGTTGTCCTTCCTTTGTAGTGGCGGGGTACAGCCTTTGCCCCGCAAACAGTCCAAGTTATCAGTATTCTTTAGATCAGATCAAATAGTGGGCGCCATAAAGATGCAAAAAATTGCATAATGGCTACAAACAGAAACGTTGCACCAAATGACGGATCAATTCTGTCGTTGGCTTAACAAACGACAGATCGAGGTATTCATCAGGTTGATGCGCCTGAGTAATGTAGCCGGGCCCCATCACAATCGTTTCGCAGCCCAGTTGCTGAATAAATGGTGCTTCGGTGCAGTAGTTCACCACTTCTGCTTGATGACCACTTAACCGTTCAGCTTCTTTAACAAAAGCGGAGTTTTCATCGCAACCATACGGCGGCACGGGTTCATGCAGATGTTCGAGACTGATGGCACCTGGATATTCCGCTTCTACCGGTGCTAAATGGCGTTTTAACTCGGCGATTAAATCTTCTGGCATCACACCAGGAATGGGGCGTAAATCGATACACAGTTCGCAGCCACCACAAATACGGTTAGCGCTGTCGCCGCCATGAATACTGCCCAGATTTAGCGTCGGATAGGGCACATCAAAATGCGCATTGTTATATTTTTGCTTTAATTCGTGCTGCATCACCAGCACTTTACTCAGTACTTTATGCATAATTTCGATGGCATTGACGCCATTTGCCGGGTTCGATGAGTGCCCGCTTTTACCTGTCACTCTGATCGCTTCCGACATGTGACCTTTATGCATAAATACCGGCACCAGACCAGTTGGTTCGCCGATCACCGCATAATCTGGGCGGATTGGGTGGGCATCGGCAATCGCTTTCGCGCCAGCCATGCTGGTTTCTTCATCGGCGGTTGCCAGAATACGTAATGGTTTTTTCAGCTGAGTTAGGTCGGTATCTTTTAATGCTTCAGCAATAAAGACAAAAAAGCCTTTCATATCGATAGTGCCGAGACCATAAATGCGATCACCTTCTTGCGTGAGCTGAAACGGGTCTTTCTGCCAACGCCCGGCATCAAACGGTACGGTATCGGTATGACCGGCAAGGAGCAGCCCACCGTCGCCAGAGCCAATGGTCGCGATCAGATTCAATTTTCCTACGGTGCCTGGCACGGGCGTGATATCGATCTGCATACCAAATTGTTCAAACCACGATGCCAGCAGTTCGATTACACCTTTATTACTCTGATCCCAGGTAGGATCTGTGCTGCTGATCGATGGCAGCGCGATAATATCGCGGTACATCTGAAAAAAATCGAGATTACTCATGTTTCCTCCTTGCGCGGCACAGTTTAATTTGGTAAATAATAGAAATGCAATCGAAATGCATAAATATTAACTTCTAAGGGCCGATTTGTAGCGGCTTTAGTCACAAGGCAACCAATATGTTCATTCAGCAATTTTTCTTCGCTCGACGATATATTTCTGTTTGAATCTGCCACACTATGTGCCGCAGAAGTCCGCATTTCACTTCGCTACGAATTAATCTGAATTGAGATAAATGGAAAGCACTATGCTTAATGTCGTAATTATTGGTGCCAGTGGCTATGCCGGTGCAGAGCTTGCTTTATTAGTGCACAAACACCCTGAGCTTAACCTGAAAGGGCTCTATGTGTCTGCAGGTAGTCAGGATGCCAACAAAGCTTTTTCTGCTTTGCATCCACAATGCTTAGGTCTGGTCGATCTGCCAGTTAAGCCGTTAGATGATGCTGGTATGCAAGAAGCCAAAACCGGTACCGATCTGGTTTGCTTAGCGACCGCGCATGAAGTCAGTATGAATCTGGCGCCTGTCTTCTTAGCTGCCGGTATTCCGGTGTTTGATCTGTCTGGTGCCTTCCGTGTGCAGCAAGATGGCTTCTACGACAAATATTATGGTTTCACGCACGATCAACCAGAATGGCTGTCGAAAGCCGTTTATGGTTTAGCAGAGTGGAATGCTGAGCAAATCAAACAGACTGATTTGGTTGCGGTCGCAGGCTGTTATCCAACCGCATCATTGCTGGCGCTAAAACCGCTGATGGAAGCGGGCCTTATCAAAGCAGAGACCACGCCGATCATCAATGCGGTATCAGGCGTTTCTGGTGCAGGTCGTAAAGCGGCGATTGGTACCAGCTTCTGTGAAGTAAGCTTGAACCCTTATGGCATCTTCAATCACCGTCATCAGCCTGAAATAAGCTATCACTTGGGTGGGAAGGTCATATTCCAACCGCATTTGGGTAATTTCGTGCGCGGTATTCTGGCGACCATTTATGTACAGCTGGCGGATGGTGTGACAGAAGAGCAAGTTAATGCCGCTTATGCTCAAGCTTACACCGATAGCCCAATTGTCCGCCTCAGCAAACAATGGCCGTCGATCCGCAGTGTTGCCGGCACGCCATTCTGTGATCTGCATTGGCAAATGCAGGATGGAATGCTGATTGTTGGTTCAGCGATCGATAACTTGTTGAAAGGTGCCTCATCACAAGCGCTGCAATGTATTAATCTGCGGTTTGGTTTTGCGCCAACTATTGGTTTGATGTAATAAGGATCCAAGATAAATGACACAACAAGTTCCATTGATCATCAAACTGGGCGGTGCGCTGTTAGAAACTGAAGGCGCATTGACCGCCTTTATCGGTGGCATTCAACGCTTTTTACAACAATTTCCACGTCCATTAGTTTTAGTGCATGGTGGCGGTTGTCTGGTTGATGATCTGCTGAAAACACTGGGTAAAACCAGCACCAAGAAAAATGGTCTACGTGTTACACCGGCTGATCAAATTCCCTATGTTGTTGGTGCGTTAGCGGGTACAGCCAACAAACAGATGATGGCGGAAGCGATCGCTCAAGGCCTGAATCCGGTCGGTTTAAGTCTGGCTGATGGTGGCCTGTGTGATATCACCCAGCTTGATCCTGAATTAGGTAACGTTGGTGATTGCAAACCAAAGAATCCGGCACTGTTACAAGTTTTACTGGCACAAAATTTCCTGCCTGTGATTAGCTCAATTGGCATCACTGCACAAGGTGAGCTGATGAATGTTAATGCCGACCAGGCCGCGATTGCGCTGGCCGAGTTGTTAGATGCCGATCTGATCATGTTGTCCGACGTCGTCGGTATTTTAGATGCCAACAAGCAACTGATTCCAGAGCTGAACACCGAGAAAACAGAACAACTGGTTGCCGACGGTGTGATCACAGATGGTATGGCAGTAAAAGTTAAAGCGGCACTGCAAGTTTCTGCTGCCATTCAAAAACCGATTGTCGTTGCCAGCTGGCGTGATCCTGATTTGTTACTGAAACTGGCCAATGGCGAAGCAACGGGTACTCGTATTCAAGCTTAATAAATGGATTATTAAGGAGCGCAGTGATGCGTCATCTGTTAGATACCACGGAATTTAATAAAGAAGAGTTACAAACCCTGATCGCATTAGGGCGGGATATGAAAGCCAAGCCAGCGGACTATCGTACCGGCTTAGCAGGCAAAAATATCGTGACGCTGTTTGAAAAACAGTCACTGCGTACTCGTGTTACTTTTGATATCGGTATCAATCGTCTCGGAGGTCATGCTGTTTATCTGGATCAACAGAATGGCGCGATCGGCCATCGTGAGTCGGTGAAAGATTATGCCGAAAACTTATCGCGCTGGTGTGACGGTATTGTCGCCCGCGTATTCGATCATAAAACGCTACTGGGTTTGCGTGAACATGCCACTGTACCCGTGGTGAACTCACTGTGTAACCTCTATCACCCATGTCAGGCATTGGCTGATTTCATGACCATTGCTGAGAACTATGATGATCTGAGCAAAGTAAAACTAGCTTACTTAGGTGATGGTAACAACGTTGCCCATTCGTTACTGCTGACTGGCGCGATTCTGGGTACCGATGTCACCGTTGTTTCGCCTAAAGGTTCAGGCCCAGATGCGCAAATCTTTAATCTGGCCGCGGATCTGGCGCGTAAATCAGGCGCACAATTATCGGTAACCGATAATTGTGCCGATATTCGTGGTTTTGACGTTGCTTACACCGATACTTGGGTATCGATGGGCGATAACACGCCGATGGAAGCCGTCAAAGACAAATTCATGCCGTACCAAATCAATCAGGCATTATTGGATAACACAGGTATTCGTCATGTGCTGCATTGCCAGCCTGCTCATCGCGAGTTGGAAATCACCTCCGAAGTGATGGATGGCCCTGCGTCATTGATCATGGATGAAGCGGAGAACCGCATGCATATCCAGAATGCGATCTTATACACCCTGATCAACCAAGCTTAATTCGCTCGCATCTCAAGGAGCCTTCAAGGCTCCTTTTTCTTGCTCAGCAACAGATGTACACTGATTACAGTTAAGAATTTATAAAGGAACCTGACATGGCTTTATGGGGTGGACGTTTCAGCCAAGCGGCTGATACCCGATTTAAACAATTCAATGACTCGCTGCGTTTTGATTATCGTCTGGCAGAACAAGACATTGTCGGTTCCATTGGTTGGTCAAAAGCGCTGGTCAGCGTGGGTATTCTAACCGCAGATGAACAAGTAAAACTGGAAGCCGCGTTACTGACGTTGAAAGCAGAAGTGGAAGCCGACCCCGAACAAATTCTGCGCTCTGATGCAGAAGATATTCACTCTTGGGTGGAAGGCAAACTGATCGAACGAGTCGGAGATCTGGGTAAGAAATTACATACCGGCCGCAGCCGTAATGATCAGGTAGCAACCGATTTGAAATTGTGGTGCAAACAGCAGGGCAATCTGTTGCTGGAAAGTATCCATGGTTTGCAAAGTAAATTAGTGGCAACGGCACGTCAGTACCAAACTACCGTGTTACCGGGATACACCCATCTGCAACGCGCCCAACCAGTAACATTTTCGCATTGGGCACTGGCCTATGTAGAAATGCTGGATCGTGACTATTCTCGCTTGCAAGATGCCCTGAAACGTCTGAATACCAGCCCGCTGGGTTCCGGTGCTCTGGCAGGTACCGCTTATCCGATCGATCGCCAAGCGTTAGCGCTGGATCTGGGCTTTGAACGTGCCACTCGTAACAGTCTGGATTCTGTCTCTGATCGTGATCATGCCATTGAATTAATGAGCACGGCGGCACTGTCCATGATCCACTTATCCCGTTTTGCCGAAGACTTGATCTTCTATGCCTCTGGTGAAGCAGGTTTTGTCGAGTTATCCGATAAAGTGACTTCTGGCTCATCACTGATGCCACAAAAGAAAAACCCAGATGCACTGGAACTGATCCGTGGCAAAACGGGTCGTGTGGCAGGTGCACTGAACGGTATGCTGATGACACTGAAAGCGCTGCCGTTGGCATACAACAAAGACATGCAAGAAGATAAAGAAGGTCTCTTTGATGCGCTGGATACATGGCATGACTGCTTAGATATGGCCCAGTTGGTATTGGAAGATCTCAAAGTCAACGAGCCAGTCACCAAAGCGGCAGCGATGGGTGGTTATTCTAATGCTACTGAATTGGCTGATTACTTGGTTGCGAAGGGTATTCCATTCCGCGAAGCACATCATATTGTTGGTGAGGCGGTGGTTTACGCGATTACGCAGCAAAAACCACTGGAAAACCTCACTGTTGCTGAATTTAAACAATTCAACACCGTAATTGCTGATGATGTGTATCCAATCCTGTCATTGGAATCAACACTGGCTAAACGTCAGGCGCTAGGTGGTGTATGTGCAGAACAAATTGCTCACGCACTACAGCAAGTGGAACAGCACTTAGCGGCTCGCGTATTCTGATTAAACCGGTTATTAAAATGTTAATTTTGGAAGGGGCGACAGCCCCTTTTTCTATTTTGAAATTCTGAATATAAAAACACCAACATCGCTTGCACTGGCAAAGTAAAACCGTATAATACGCGAGCTTGCTAATACCAAGCTGAGCCCTAGGCTCCGGTGTCAGGTACATCGACACCCCAACAGTCCCTCCGATTGGGAGGGAAACGCGAAGAAACAACCTCCGGGTCGGAATAAAACGATCTCGGGCGGTATTGTTTCATGTTCTTTTTGCCATCTGGAGCTCTGGTCCATGCAGAACCAAAGAATCCGTATCCGCCTGAAGGCTTTCGATCATCGTTTGATCGACCAGTCTACTGCGGAAATCGTAGAAACTGCCAAACGCACTGGCGCACAGGTTCGTGGTCCTATTCCACTGCCAACTCGCAAAGAGCGTTTCACTGTACTGATTTCTCCACACGTGAACAAAGATGCGCGTGATCAGTACGAAATCCGCACTCACAAGCGTCTGGTTGACATCGTTGAGCCGACAGACAAGACCGTTGACGCGCTGATGCGTCTGGATCTGGCTGCCGGTGTTGACGTCCAGATCAGCTTGGGTTAATTCGGAAAGAGGTTGATAGACAATGACTCTCGGTCTTGTAGGTCGCAAATTGGGTATGACTCGCGTCTTCACTGAAGACGGCGTATCTATTCCAGTGACTGTTATTGAAGTAGAAGCCAACCGTGTTACCCAGCTGAAAACTCTGGAAACTGACGGTTACACCGCTGTTCAAGTTACAACTGGTGTTAAAAAGGCAAGCCGCCTGACTAAAGCTGAAGCTGGCCATTTCGCCAAAGCTGAAGTAGAAGCAGGTCGCGGTCTGTGGGAATTCCGTTTGAATGACGGCGAAGGTGCTGACTTAACTGTTGGTTCTGAGCTGAAAGTCGACATTTTCGCTGACGTTAAAAAAGCAGACGTTACTGGTGTCTCTAAAGGTAAAGGCTTTGCTGGCGTTGTTAAACGTTGGAACTTCCGCACCCAAGACATGACCCATGGTAACTCGCGTTCACATCGTGTTCCGGGTTCTATCGGTCAAAACCAGTCTCCGGGTAAAGTGTTCAAAGGCAAAAAAATGGCTGGCCATTTAGGTTCTGAGCGTGTGACTGTTCAGAGTCTGGATATTGTGCGCGTTGATGTTGAACGTAACCTACTGCTCATCAAAGGTGCAGTTCCTGGTGCGACCAACGGCGACGTTATCGTCAAGCCTGCCGTTAAAGCGTAACGTCTGAGGAGATAGTAATGGAATTGGTATTGAAAGACGCGCAGAGCGCTCTTCAGGTTTCCGAAACTACCTTCGGTCGTGAGTTCAACGAAGCTCTGGTTCACCAGGTAGTCGTTGCTTATGCTGCTGGCGCCCGTCAGGGTACTCGCGCGCAGAAGACTCGCTCTGAAGTGTCTGGCGGCGGTAAAAAACCGTGGCGTCAGAAAGGTACTGGCCGTGCTCGTGCTGGTACTATCCGCTCTCCAATTTGGCGTGGCGGTGGTGTGACCTTTGCAGCTAAACCGCAAGATCACAGCCAAAAAGTGAACCGTAAAATGTATCGCGGTGCGATCCAAAGCATTCTGTCTGAGCTGGTTCGTCAAGATCGTCTGGTAGTTGTAGAGAAATTTGGTGTTGAAGCTCCGAAAACTAAAGAGCTGCTGACCAAACTGCAAGCACTGGATCTGAAAGACGTGCTGATCGTTACCCCAGAAGTTGAAGAAAATCTGTTCTTAGCTGCTCGCAACTTATACAAAGTTGACGTGCGTGACGTAACAGGTATTGATCCGGTTAGCCTGATCGCCTTCGACAAGGTACTGATGACTGCTGATGCAGTGAAGCAAATCGAGGAGATGCTGGCATGATCCGTGAAGAGCGTCTACTGAAAGTTCTGAAGGCTCCGCACATCTCTGAAAAGAGCACCATGGTAGCTGAAAAACTGAACACTATCGTGTTCAAAGTTGCTACTGATGCTACTAAAGCAGAAATCAAAGCGGCAGTTGAAAAACTGTTCGAAGTTAAGGTTGAAGCTGTTCGTACCTTGAACGTTGTTGGCAAGACCAAACGTACTGGTTCACGCATGGGCCGTCGTTCCGACTGGAAAAAAGCCTACGTGACTCTGGTTGAAGGTCAAGACATCGACTTCGTGGGCGGCGCTGCCGAGTAAGAGGAATTTAAAAAATGGCAATCGTAAAATGTAAGCCTACCTCTCCGGGCCGTCGTCACGTCGTTAAGATCGTCACACCGGAGCTGCATAAAGGTAAACCGTTTGCTGGTCTGCTGGAAGAAAAACGCAAGACTGGCGGTCGTAACAACAACGGCCGTATCACTACCCGTCATATCGGTGGTGGCCACAAACAACATTATCGTCTGATTGACTTCAAACGCAACAAAGACGGTATCCCAGCTAAGATCGAACGTCTGGAATACGATCCAAACCGTTCTGCTAACATCGCTCTGGTGTTGTACGCAGATGGCGAACGTCGTTATATTCTGGCACCAAAAAATCTGAAAGCTGGCGATCCTATCGTTTCTGGTGTGGATGCAGCAATCAAAGCTGGTAACGCGCTGCCTATGCGTAATATCCCGGTTGGTACTACTGTTCACGCAGTAGAAATGAAACCAGGTAAAGGCGCACAGATCGCTCGTTCTGCTGGTGCTAGCGTACAGATCCTCGCTCGTGAAGGTGCCTATGTAACCTTACGTCTGCGTTCAGGTGAAGTGCGTAAAGTATTGGCTGAATGCCGTGCTACTGTTGGTGAAGTTGGCAATGCTGAGCATATGCTGCGTCAATTGGGTAAAGCCGGTGCTAACCGCTGGCGTGGTATTCGTCCTACCGTTCGTGGTATGGCGATGAACCCAGTTGACCATCCACACGGTGGTGGTGAGGGTCGCAATAAAGGTATCCAGCCTGTATCTCCTTGGGGTACTCCGGCTAAAGGCTACCGCACCCGTAGCAACAAGCGCACTGACAAGTACATCGTACGTCGTCGTAATAAGTAATTCTTATATAGAGGAATCGCCATGCCACGTTCTCTCAAGAAGGGTCCATTTATTGACCTGCACTTGCTGAAGAAGGTTGAGAAAGCGGTGGAAAGCGCGGACAAAAAGCCTATCAAGACTTGGTCCCGTCGTTCAATGATCATTCCAGATATGATTGGTTTGACCATCGCTGTCCATAATGGTCGTCAGCACGTACCCGTTTATGTATCCGACGAAATGGTTGGACATAAACTGGGTGAATTTGCACCGACTCGTACTTATCGCGGTCATGCCGCTGATAAGAAGGCCAAGAAGAAATAAGGGATAAATGATGGAAGCTATCGCTAAACACCGTTTTGCCCGGACTTCTGCACAGAAAGCCCGCCTGGTTGCTGATCAGGTCCGTGGTTTGCCTGTGGATCGGGCCTTGAACCTGTTGGCTTTCAGCCCGAAAAAGGCTGCTGAGCTGATCAAAAAGGTTCTGGAGTCTGCTGTTGCTAATGCTGAGCATAACGAAGGCGCGGATATCGACACTCTGAAAGTGCAAACTATCATGGTTGACGAAGGTCCATCTCTGAAGCGTATTCGTGCTCGTGCTAAAGGCCGTGCAGACCGTATCGTCAAGCGTACTGCCCACATCACTGTGGTAGTATCCGACGCTAAGGCTGGGAGATAAGCAATGGGTCAGAAAGTTCATCCGAATGGTATCCGCTTAGGGATTACCAAGCCGTTTAACTCTACTTGGTTTGCTAATACCAAAGAGTTTGCAGACAATCTGCACGGTGATTTTCAGGTGCGTCAGTATCTGACCAAAGAGCTGAAAGCAGCTTCTTTGTCTCGCATTGTTATTGAACGTCCAGCTAAAAGTATTCGCGTAACTATCCACACTGCCCGTCCAGGCGTAGTGATTGGTAAGAAAGGCGAAGATGTTGAAAAACTGCGCAAACAGATCGCTAGCATTGCTGGCGTGCCTGCGCAAATCAACATTGCTGAAGTTCGTAAGCCAGAGTTGGACTCTCAGCTGGTTGCTGACAGTATCTCCTCTCAGCTGGAACGTCGTGTTATGTTCCGTCGCGCGATGAAGCGTGCGGTTCAGAACGCAATGCGTCTGGGTGCTAAGGGTATCAAAGTTGAAGTTAGCGGTCGTTTAGGTGGTGCAGAAATCGCACGTACTGAATGGTATCGTGAAGGTCGTGTACCTCTGCACACACTGCGTGCAGACATTGACTATGCTACCTCTGAAGCACACACCACTTATGGTGTTATCGGTGTTAAGGTATGGATCTTCAAAGGTGAAGTTCTGGGCGGTCTGGCTGCTGTTACTGCTGCAGCTGCAGCTGCACAGCAAGAGCCGGCTCCTGCCAAGCCGAAACGCAAACCGCGTGGTGCTAAGTAAGGAGAACCGGTAAATGTTGCAACCAAAGCGTACAAAGTTCCGTAAGGTTCACAAAGGCCGTAACCGCGGTCTGGCTAATGCAGGTAGCGATGTATCCTTCGGTACCTATGGTCTGAAAGCGGTAACTCGTGGCCAGCTGACAGCCCGTCAGATCGAAGCTGCACGTCGTGCGATGACTCGTGCTGTTAAGCGTCAAGGTAAAATTTGGATCCGTGTATTCCCGGACAAACCAATTACCGAGAAACCGCTTGAAGTGCGTATGGGTAAAGGTAAAGGTAACGTTGAATATTGGGTTGCCTTGATCCAGCCTGGCAAAGTGCTGTACGAGATGGACGGTGTACCAGAAGCGACAGCGCGTGAAGCATTTGCGCTGGCTGCGGCTAAACTGTCTGTTAAGACCACCTTTGTAATTCGGACGGCTATGTGATGAAAGCTCAAGATCTGCGTCAAAAAAGTGTGGAAGAGCTGAAAGCTGAATTGCTGGGTCTGCTGCGTGCGCAGTTTAATCTGCGTATTCAGAAGAGCACAGGTCAGCTGAACCAAACTCACACTATCAAACAAGTACGTCGCGACATCGCGCGCGTTAAAACTGTACTGAACGAGAAGGCAGGTGCGTAATGACTGATCAAATCCGTACTCTGCAAGGTCGTGTAGTTAGTGACAAAATGGACAAGTCCATTACTGTAGCTATCGAACGTAAGGTAAAACACCCAATGTATGGGAAAATTATCGTGCGTACGACCAAGCTGCATGTCCACGATGAAAACAACGAATGCAAGATTGGCGACCTGGTGGAAATCCGCGAGTGCCGTCCATTGTCCAAAACTAAGTGCTGGACTCTGGTATCTGTTGTTGAAAAAGCCTAATTTTTTAAATTAGGATTGGAATACGAACGGCTCGTAAGAGTCGTTCGTTTTTTTGGCTATGACTTTGTCTGGTGCTGTGATATTATGCCGCGCCTTTTGAAGGTAGCCAGATGCCCATTTTAATGTGGGAAGTAGTTATTTAGCGGAGCACTAACATGATCCAAATGCAAAGTATGCTGGACGTCGCCGACAACTCCGGCGCACGCAGCGTAATGTGTATTAAGGTTCTGGGTGGTTCGCACCGCCGTTATGCCGGTGTCGGCGACATCATCAAAGTTTCCATCAAAGAAGCAATTCCGCGTGGAAAGGTTAAAAAAGGTGATGTTTATAATGCGGTGGTCGTTCGCACCCGTAAAGGCGTTCGCCGTCAAGATGGTTCTTTGATCCGCTTTGATCGCAACGCGGCTGTGCTGTTGAACAACCAACATCAGCCGATCGGTACTCGTATCTTCGGCCCAGTGACTCGTGAACTGCGTAATGATAAGTTCATGAAGATCGTGTCCCTGGCCCCGGAAGTACTGTAAGGAGCACAGAACATGGCAGCAAAAATCCGTCGTGAAGACGAAGTAATTGTTTTGACCGGTAAAGATAAAGGCAAACGTGGCAAAGTCACTAAAGTCTTAGTTGAACAGGGCAAAGTAATTGTTGAAGGCATCAACGTGAAGAAAAAACATCAGAAGCCTGTTCCGGCTTTGGGTGTTGCTGGCGGTATCGTTAGCAAAGAAGCAGCTGTTGATGTATCAAATGTAGCGCTATTCAACCCTGCCACTGGCAAGGGAGATCGCGTTGGTTTCCGATTTGAAGATGGTAACAAAGTTCGTTTCTTCAAATCTAACGGTGAACTTGTAAAGTAATTGGAGTTTAACGATGGCGAAACTGCATGATACCTACAGACAAACTGTAGTCCAAGAACTGATGAACCAGTTCGGCTACAATTCTGTCATGCAAGTCCCTCGGATCGAGAAGATCACCCTGAACATGGGTGTCGGTGAAGCCCTGGCTGATAAAAAAGTACTGGAAAATGCTGCTGGTGATTTAGCTGCAATTTCTGGTCAAAAGCCACTGATCACCAAAGCACGCAAATCTGTTGCGGGCTTCAAGATTCGTGAAGGCTACCCGATCGGTTGTAAAGTAACCCTGCGCGGCGAGCGTATGTGGGAGTTTTTGGAGCGCTTGATTTGCATCTCTATGCCACGTATTCGTGACTTCCGTGGTGTTAGTGCTAAGTCCTTTGATGGTCGTGGCAACTACTCTATGGGCGTACGTGAGCAAATCATCTTCCCCGAAATCGACTACGATAAAGTCGATAAAGTACGTGGTCTGGATATTACTATCACAACGACTGCGAAGACTGACGAGGAAGGCCGTGCTCTGCTGGCTGCCTTTAGCTTCCCATTCCGTAAGTAAGGTGTAGGGTTATGGCAAAACTGTCCATGATTGCACGTGAAGATAAACGTGCAAAATTGATTGCAAAACACTTCGAGAAGCGTGTTGCACTGAAAGCGATCATCGCCGACGTGAATGCTTCTGATGAAGCTCGTTGGGACGCAGTGCTCAAGCTGCAACAACTGCCGCGTGACTCCAGCCCGAGCCGTCAACGTAATCGTTGCAATATCACAGGTCGTCCACATGGCTACCTGCGTAAATTCGGTCTTTGCCGCATCAAAGTGCGTGAGCACATGATGAAAGGCGAAATTCCTGGCCTGAAAAAGGCTAGCTGGTAATTAATCACGGGAGTTAAGACACATGAGCATGCAAGATCCGATCGCGGACATGCTGACCCGCATCCGCAACGGTCAGGCGGCCCACAAGGTTTCCGTCTCTATGCCTTCTTCCAAGCTGAAAGTAGCAATTGCTAATCTGCTGAAAGAAGAAGGTTATATCGCTGATGTTAAAGTTAGCGGTGACGTTAAACCTGAACTGGAAATTGAATTGAAATATTTCCAGGGCAAGCCTGTTGTTGAGCTGATCCAGCGCGTAAGTCGCCCTGGTCTGCGTATTTATAAGAAACGTGGCGACCTGCCAAAGATCATTAATGGTCTGGGTATCGCTGTGGTTTCTACTTCTAAAGGTGTGATGACTGACCGTGCTGCGCGTAAAGCTGGCATGGGCGGTGAGATCATCTGCTACGTAGCGTAAGGAGCTAGGAAATGTCTCGTGTTGCGAAAGCACCTGTTACTATTCCGGCTGGCGTGGAAGTAACCCTGAACGGCCAGGAAATAGCTGTTAAAGGTAAAAATGGCACCCTGAAGCGCATTCTGAACGCTGCAGTTATCGTCACCAAAGAAGAAAATGTGTTGAAGTTCGCACCTCAAGAAGGTGTGACTGGTGCTGACGCGCAGGCTGGTACTGCACGTGCGCTGGTAAACAACATGGTTATTGGTGTTACTACTGGCTTCGAGCGCAAACTGGTGCTGGTTGGTGTAGGTTACCGTGCACAGGCTAAAGGTAAATCAGTTGGTTTGGCACTGGGTTTCTCCCATCCAATCGACCACGAATTGCCTGAAGGTGTTACCGCTGAATGTCCGACACAGACTGAAATCGTACTGAAAGGTGCGGATAAAGCTCTGTTAGGTCAAGTTGCAGCTGACATCCGTGCCTATCGTAGCCCGGAGCCTTACAAAGGCAAAGGTGTACGCTATTCAGACGAAGTTGTGCGTACTAAAGAAGCTAAGAAGAAGTAAGGTAACACTATGGACAAGAAAGCAGCTCGTATCCGTCGTGCTACTAAAGCACGTCGTAAAATGCTGGAACTGGGCGCGACTCGTCTGGTGGTTCACCGTACTCCGCGTCATATTTATGCGCAGGTTATCGCTGCAAGCGGTGCAGAAGTTTTAGCTTCTGCATCTACTGTAGAGTCAACCATTCGTGAGCAAGTGAAATACACCGGTAATGCCGATGCGGCCGCCGCGGTGGGTAAAGCTATTGCAGAGCGTGCTCTGGCAAAAGGTATTACCACTGTAGCGTTCGATCGCTCTGGGTTCCAATATCATGGTCGCGTAGCCGCACTGGCTACTGCTGCACGTGAAGCTGGTCTTCAGTTCTAAGCCAGGAGTCGACAATGTCTAAAATCGAATCTCAAGCCGGTGAACTGCAAGAAAAGCTAGTCGCAGTGAACCGTGTTTCTAAAGTAGTTAAAGGTGGTCGTATTTTCTCCTTTACAGCATTGACTGTAGTAGGTGATGGTTCAGGCCGCGTTGGTTTTGGTTACGGTAAAGCACGTGAAGTTCCTGCTGCCATTCAAAAGGCAATGGAACAAGCTCGTCGTAACATGGTTAAAGTTGAGCTGATTGAAGGCACACTGCACCACCATGTTAAAGGAACCCATGCTGGTTCTACCGTATTTATGCAGCCTGCTTCTCAGGGTACCGGTATCATTGCCGGTGGCGCAATGCGTGCCGTTCTGGAAGTGGCTGGTGTACATAACGTTCTGGCAAAGACCTATGGTTCAACCAATCCGATGAACGTAGTGCGTGCAACTATCGAAGCGTTAGCACACATTAGCTCACCGGAACAAGTTGCTGCCAAACGTGGTTTGCGCGTGGAAGAAATCCTGGGGTAATAACGACATGGCTAACAAGACTGTAAAAGTTACACAGACTCGCAGCTCCATCGGTCGTTTGCCGAAGCACAAAGCCTCATTATTGGGCTTGGGTTTGCGTCGTATTGGTCACACCGTTGAGCTGGAAGATACTCCATGTGTACGCGGCATGATCAACCAGGTTCATTACATGGTGAAGGTGGAGGAGTAATCTATGCGTTTAAACACTCTTTCTCCAGCTGCTGGTGCTAAATCGGCTAAAAAGCGTGTAGGTCGTGGTATCGGTTCTGGTTTGGGTAAAACCGGTGGCCGTGGCGTAAAAGGCGCTGGTTCACGAGCTGGTAGTGGTGGTCGTGCTGGTTTTGAAGGCGGTCAAATGCCATTGAAAATCCGTATGCCAAAATTCGGTTTTTACTCCCGTAAAGGTGCAGTAACTGCTGAAGTTCGTCTCAGCGAAATTGCTAAAGTTGAAGGCGATGTAGTCGACCTGAACACTTTGAAACAAGCTGGCGTAATCACTAAAGGCATGCAGTTTGCTAAGATCGTTCTCTCTGGGAACATCGATCGTGCAGTTACCGTTCGTGGTGTAGGCGCTACTCAAGGTGCTCGTGCTGCAATCGAAGCTGCCGGTGGCAAAATCGAGGAATAATAAGTAGATGGCCAAGAAACCAGGATTAGTAACACGGGGCTCGCAAGGGGGCCTGAGCGAACTGAAAAGCCGTTTGCTTTTCGTTCTAGGTGCTATCATCGTCTTCCGTGCGGGCGCTTATGTGCCGATTCCTGGTATTGACGCTACTGTGCTGGGGCAATTGTTCCAGCAACAGAAGGGAACCATCATTGAAATGTTTAACATGTTCAGTGGTGGTGCCCTGTCTCGTGCATCTATCTTTGCGTTGGGTATTATGCCGTATATTTCGGCATCAATTATTATCCAACTGTTGACCGTGATCAGTCCTTATTATGCTGAGCTTAAAAAGGAAGGTGAAAGTGGTCGACGTGTAATCAGTAAGCATACTCGTTGGGGTACATTAGCATTGGCTACCGTACAAGCATCGGGTATTGCGACTGGTTTGCCAAACATGATGCATGGCTTGGTGCTCAACCCCGGTTTCGGCTTCTACTTTACTGCGGTAGTTAGTTTGGTCACTGGTACCATGTTCTTGATGTGGTTAGGTGAGCAAATAACGGAACGTGGTATCGGTAACGGTATTTCGCTGATCATTTTTGCGGGTATTGTCGCAGGTTTGCCCCATGCAATTGGTGCTACTGCGGAACAAGCTCGTCAGGGTGAATTGCATATCCTGTTGCTATTGTTGCTCGCTGTTATCGTGTTTGCTGTGACTTACTTTGTTGTGTTTGTTGAACGTGGTCAGCGTCGTATTGTCGTAAACTATGCAAAACGCCAGCAAGGTAATCAAATTTTTGCAGCTCAAAGCACGCACTTACCGTTAAAACTTAATATGGCGGGTGTTATCCCTGCAATTTTTGCATCTAGTATCATTCTGTTTCCAGGCACTATAGCGTCTTGGTTTGGTCAAGGTGATTCATGGATTGCAAATATTCTGCAAGAAATCTCTATGAGCTTGCAGCCAGGGCAGCCGTTATACGAATTGTTGTATGCTATTGCGATTATTTTCTTTAGCTTCTTCTATACCGCGTTGGTATTCAACCCACGTGAGACAGCGGATAACCTGAAGAAAAGCGGTGCATTTATCCCGGGCATTCGCCCTGGTGAACAAACAGCACGTTTTATCGATAAAGTAATGACTCGTCTAACACTGGCCGGGGCTTTGTACATCACAGCGATTTGCTTAGTACCCCAGTTATTGATGACCTTCTGGCATGTGCAGTTCTACTTTGGTGGCACTTCTTTGCTGATTATTGTTGTGGTCATCATGGACTTCATGGCACAGGTACAAACTCATATGATGTCTCATCAATATGGTGATGTACTGAAAAAGGCCAATCTTAAAGGCGTAGGCCGTTAAATCGGTCTAATATTGCGGAGTTAAGCAATGAAAGTTCGCGCTTCCGTCAAAGCAATCTGCCGTAATTGCAAAATCATCAAACGCCACGGTGTGGTTCGCGTGATTTGCACTGAGCCGAAGCATAAACAACGCCAAGGCTAATTATATTTTCGGTAGAGACTTGAAAAGTCGAGGCTGGCTAAGTACATTAGCCAGCCTACATTTGTGTGTAGGTTGACCACCATGTATCCGGAACGGGCTTTGTGGTGGTCATTGAATTACTATTTGTTTAGGGAGTGGAATAGTGGCCCGTATCGCTGGCATTAACATTCCTGACCATAAACATGCAGTTATCGCGTTAACTGCGATTTATGGCGTTGGCGACACCCGTGCAAAACAAATTTGCGCAGCGGCTGGTATCGCCGAGGATGTGAAAGTTAAAAATCTGGACGAAGCTCAAATTGAAGCGCTTCGTACTGAAGTAAGCAAATTTACTGTTGAAGGCGACCTGCGTCGTGAAGTATCCATGAACATCAAACGTTTGATGGACTTGGGATGCTACCGTGGCTTGCGTCATCGTCGTGGTTTGCCGGTTCGCGGACAGCGTACCAAAACTAACGCGCGCACCCGTAAGGGTCCTCGTAAACCGATTAAGAAGTAAACGGGAAGGTAGAAAATGGCAAAAGCTCCTACTCGTGCTCGTAAGCGCGTTAGAAAGCAAGTTAGCGACGGCATTGCACACGTTCATGCCTCTTTCAATAACACAATCGTTACCATTACCGATCGTCAAGGAAATGCTCTTTCATGGGCAACTGCTGGTGGTTCTGGTTTCCGTGGTTCTCGTAAATCCACTCCGTTCGCTGCACAGGTTGCTGCAGAGCGTGCTGGTGAGATCGCCAAAGAATATGGCGTTAAAAACCTGGAAGTAATGGTTAAAGGTCCTGGTCCGGGCCGTGAGTCTTCTATTCGTGCATTGAATGCTGCGGGCTTCCGCATCACCAATATCACGGATGTAACTCCGATCCCGCACAACGGTTGTCGTCCTCCTAAAAAACGCCGTGTATAACGTTGTCTAGTAGGATTGTTGGAGAAAGAACATGGCAAGATATTTAGGCCCAAAGCTGAAGCTTAGCCGTCGTGAAGGCACCGATCTGTTCCTGAAATCAGGCGTTCGTGCTATCGACTCTAAGTGTAAAATTGACACAGCTCCTGGTCAGCACGGTGCGCGTAAGCCACGTCTGTCTGACTACGGTGTACAGCTGCGTGAAAAACAGAAAGTCCGTCGTATTTACGGCATTCTGGAAAAACAATTCCGTAACTATTACCGTGAAGCGACTCGCATCAAGGGTAATACCGGTGAGAACCTATTGCAGTTGCTGGAAGGTCGTCTGGACAACGTAGTTTACCGTATGGGTTTTGCATCTACCCGCGCGGAAGCTCGCCAGCTGGTTAGCCATAAAGCTATCGTTATCAATGGCAAAGTGGTAAACATTCCTTCTTATAACGTTTCTCCGGAAGATGTAGTCACTGTTCGTGAGAAGGCGAAAAAACAAGCTCGTATTAAAGCTGCATTAGATGTGGCTGCGCAGCGTGAAAAGCCAACTTGGATTGAGATCAATGCAGACAAAATGGAAGGCGTTTACAAACGTCTGCCAGAGCGTTCAGATCTGTCTGCTGACATCAATGAACAGTTGATCGTCGAGCTTTACTCTAAGTAAGGCTTAGCTTCTAAGAGAGGACATAATGCTGGGTTCTGTAACAGATTTTCTCAAGCCACGTTTGGTTGATATCGAGCAACTCAGTCCGACTCATGCCAAAGTAACTCTTGAGCCGTTGGAGCGTGGTTTCGGTCATACTTTAGGTAATGCGTTACGACGCATTCTCCTGTCGTCCATGCCGGGATGTGCAGTTGCTGAGGTTGAGATCGACGGCGTATTGCACGAGTACAGCAGTAAAGAAGGTGTTCAGGAAGATATCCTGGAGATCTTGCTGAACTTAAAAGGCATTGCAGTAAAGCTGGAAGGTAAAGATGAAGTAATCCTTTCGCTGACCAAGTCTGGTGCGGGCCCGGTCACGGCAGGTGATATCATCCATGGTGATGATGTTGTCATTGTCAATCCGGAGCATGTGATTTGTCATCTGACTGGTGCTAATGCTGAAATCAGCATGCGTCTGCGTGTACAACGTGGTCGTGGCTATGTTCCTGCATCAGCGCGTTTACATACAGATGATGAAGATCGTCCAATTGGTCGTTTGTTACTGGATGCGGCATTTAGCCCTGTAGTGCGTATTGCCTACAATGTTGAAGCTGCTCGTGTGGAACAACGTACTGATCTGGATAAGTTGGTTATCGATATGGAAACCAACGGTACGCTAGATCCGGAAGAAGCCATTCGCCGTGCAGCTACTATTTTGGCTGAGCAGTTGGATGCCTTTGTTGATTTGCGTGATGTTTCCGTTCCAGAGAAGAAAGAAGACAAGCCGGAGTTCGATCCAATCCTGCTGCGTCCTGTTGATGATCTGGAATTGACAGTTCGTTCTGCGAACTGCCTGAAAGCAGAAGCAATCCATTATATTGGTGATCTGGTACAGCGCACTGAGGTGGAGTTGTTAAAAACTCCTAACCTGGGTAAAAAGTCTTTGACCGAAATCAAAGACGTGCTGGCTTCCCGTGGTTTGTCTCTGGGCATGCGTCTGGAGAATTGGCCGCCGGCAAGTTTGGCAGACAATTGATCCAGATTGCAGGTTCTACCGATTTTGTTAGAAGGATAAGGTCATGCGCCATCGTTTGAGTGGTCGTCAACTGAACCGGAATGCTAGCCATCGTCAGGCTATGTTCCGCAACATGGCCAGCTCCCTGGTTCGTCATGAGATCATCAAGACGACTTTGCCTAAAGCAAAGGAGCTACGTCGTGTAGTTGAGCCCTTGATTACTCTTGCTAAGAGTGACAGTGTTGCAAATCGCCGTTTGGCATTTGCTCGTACCCGCGACAGAGATGTTGTTGGTAAACTGTTTACTGAACTTGGCCCACGTTTTCAAGGTCGTCCAGGTGGTTATACGCGCATTCTGAAATGCGGTTTCCGCGCTGGTGATAACGCACCAATGGCTTATATTGAGCTGGTTGGTCGTCCAGTAGATGCTGAAGCAGCTACTGAAGAATAAAATGAAGCCGGGGCAACCCGGCTTTATTTTTTCCGCTTTTATCATACACACCTTTCTGAAGCAGATACCTTTCGATCTCACCTTATACTCCAGCCCCACCTTTGCTATAATATGACCGTTATTATCAGACCTATTATCTTCATGTTTTTTAATCAGAAATTTATGGTTGATTTTAATCATCTATACGCAGTGATCTGAAGGATGCAATGCTGACGTCTTCTCGAATTGAATTAAAACCGCCATCACTGGACTGGGTTGAACCGCTGCGTCTGGCTTTATCCGAAAGTTATGAATTGCATCAACTATTTCTTGATTGGGCGGAGCCTGATCCATCTATATTGACGGTAACCGCCAATATGAATGTGGCGAAAGAGCAATTTGAGCGTAAAGAACATGAATTACGTTTTTTGATCGTGCGACGTGAAGACCAATTGCTGGTTGGTAGTATTAGTTTACACGTCAGGGATGTCTCAGTTCCTTATTACGAAATCGGTTATTGGGTACGACAATCTGCAGCGGGTAAAGGTTACATAACAGAAGCGGTGTTGTTATTGGCGGATTATGCTTTTATTCATTTGCATGCCGCGCGTCTTGAGATCCGTACCGCAGCAAGCAATGAAAAAAGCCGTGCTGTGGCAGAAAGAGCGGGTTTTAGGCTGGAAGCAACATTAAAAAATGCCTGCCGTTCGCAAGGCCATTTAGATGATACGCTGGTTTATAGCCGTATTGGATATGAAGATATGATCCCGGAGATCGATCTGGTTGATATCTCTCCGGATGGCCTTGATTACTAAACGCTAACTACGGTTATTCATCGTATTTTTCGATGGGTTTGCCCATTTCTGTCATTATTTGTTGCACCATGAGCGGAATGTCATCGGGACAATCTTTGCGTAAATCATCATCAGCCGGTAGAGGTTGACCGGTATAGGCATGCAGAAATGCTTCACAAAGCAATTCACTGTTGGTGGCATGGCGCAGATTATTTATTTGGCGGCGAGTACGTTCATCTGTCAGTATTTTTAATACTTTCAGCGGGATTGAAACTGTGATCTTTTTGACCTGTTCACTTTTTTTGCCGTGTTCTGCATACGGACTAATATATTCGCCATTCCACGCCGTTTTCATTGCTCACCTGTTATTTCAGCCAGACAAAGTATAGTAACCCTTATAGGCAGTAATGGCAATCTATAGGCAAAGCCATATAGACGTCTAGAAGTGTTGACGGCTTATGTGCGGTGGGGTACCGTGATAGTACGCACGACTATCAAGGAACTATCATGTCGGATTACCAACGAGAAACATACGCTGTCAAATCAGGAATTGCTGCTGATACTCAATTCGGTTCGGTTGTTCCGCCCATTTATTTATCCACGAACTATACCTTTGCCGGTTTCGGTGAAAAACGCGAATTTGACTATAGCCGTTCCGGTAACCCGACTCGCAGCACGTTGGCAGGAGCATTGGCGGCATTAGAAGGCGGTGCTGGTGCTGTGTTTACCGGCAGTGGTATGGGGGCGATCAATCTGGTCACTGCCTTGCTGTCTTCTGATGATTTGCTGGTCGCACCACATGATTGTTATGGCGGTACTTATCGGTTATTCCAGCATGTGGCCGCGAAAGGGTCGTATCGCGTCTTATTTGTCGATCAGACTGATCCTGTGGCATTGGCGAATGCGCTCGCGCAAAAGCCGAAGTTAGTCTGGGTTGAAACGCCATCTAATCCGTTATTGCGTGTGGTCGATATTGCGGCTATTTGTCAGCAATCACATGCGGTAGGCGCATTAGTGGCGGTGGATAACACGTTCCTGTCACCGCTTCTGCAACAACCACTGGCTCTGGGGGCTGATATCGTAGTGCATTCCACAACCAAATATCTAAACGGTCATTCGGATGTGGTTGGTGGTGCGGTGATCGCAAAAGAGTCAGAACTACATGAAAAACTGGCCTGGTGGGGTAACTGTCTCGGCCATACTGGCGGCGCATTTGATGCGTATCTGACGCTGCGCGGTCTGCGTACTCTGGCACCGCGCATGCGAGCGCATCAGGAAAATGCCGATGCTGTTTTGGCTTATCTGCAGCAGCAACCTCGGGTGACTAAAATTTATCATCCGAGCTTACCAGAACATCCTGGCCATGAAATTGCAAAGCGCCAGCAGCAAGGTTTTGGTGCGATGCTGAGTTTTGAAGTGGATTTTGATATAGAACAATTAAAGCAATTTTTGGGTGGTTTGCAGCTGTTTTGTCTGGCAGAGTCATTAGGTGGAGTGGAAAGTCTGGTCGCTCATCCGGCAAGTATGACGCATGCCGGGATGGACCCAGACGCGCGTCGGGTTGCAGGTATTTCTGATCAGCTACTGCGTTTCTCCATCGGGATTGAACATATCACTGATCTGCTGGCGGATTTAGATCGCGCGTTTACCTGTGTAGCCAGCAAATAAAATAGTAATACCAATACGGTGTCAGTCACGGTATTAAAAGATTAAGAGGTAACGAAGTATGCCGCACACAGCAACAGGCCACCTTCCTGGACGTCAGGTACATAAATTTGGTGGTAGCAGCCTGGCTGATCCCAATTGTTATCGTCGGGTGGCTGGTCTCATCGAGCAGGAGTCCGACCCGCGTGCATTGATCGTGGTTTCTGCAGCGGGTAAAACCACTAATCGCTTACTGCAAGTCTTAGAATTAAGTGAGGCGGGTGATGATGCGGTTGTTGCGGCAATACAGGGTTTAAGAGCGTATCAGTTGGGCTTGATTGAAGGGGTCTTAGACGGCCCTGCGCGTCAGGTTTTGTCCCTGCAATTGATGGAAGACATTGATACCATCGCGGGTGTCCTGAAAAAAAACTATGATCGTCATGAGCGCAATGGGATCTTGGCCAATGGTGAAGTATGGTCTGCCCGTCTGTTGGCGGCGTTATTGACGGAACGTGGTAATCAGGCGTCATGGCTGGATGCGCGTCGTTTCCTTTCCGCGGAAGAAGGCGCACTGGCTCGCGTTAATGAGGCGTTATCCCGAGAAAAACTACGCGAAGTATTAGCCGGCACTGGTGAGCAACGCGTGGTCGTGACCGGTTTTATCGCTGCCGATAATGAAGGACGTACATTGCTACTGGGGCGTAATGGTTCTGATTACTCTGCGACCTTGCTTGGTGCCTTAGCAGAAGCGGAATCAACCGCCATTTGGAGTGATGTTGCGGGTGTTTATTCTGCTGACCCGCGTTGTGTGAAAGATGCGAAGTTGCTTGAGCGTTTGTCGCTGGCAGAAGCCAATGAATTAGCGCGACTTGGGGCTCCGGTTTTACATTCGCGAACTTTACAACCGTTAATGCACAGCCAGCAAAAACTGGTATTACGTTCGAGTTACGCGCCAACTGGTGGTGCTTCACATATTTTACGCCGCAAGTCTCAGGTGAAAGGGGCGCGCATTGTCACTTCACTTGAGCAAATCGTGCTAATTGAACTGCGTATTCAGCCAGATTGCGACTATGAGCAAACTGTTGCGCGTCTTGAAGCATTATTAGCTACGCAGCAACTGTCTCCGTTGGTCAGTAAAAATCTGGCTGATCGACGAATCGTCCGTTTGGCTTATACACTGGAAATGGCGCCAGATGCCCATCAGTTCTTATTGCAACAACAAGATCTCTCTGGTCTGAGGGATGTAGTGCGTCGTGATGGTTTCAGTCTGATTGGTCTGGTGGGAACCGGCGTTTGTGACAATGCGGAACAATGCCATCGTTTTTACCGCTTGCTGGTCGACCAACCGCTGGAATTTATCTATACCGCGCCGGAAGGCTTGAGTCTGGTGGCAGTGGTGCGCGAAATTACGTTGGAACCACTCTTAATCGCTTTACACCATGCCATGTTTCAGCAGACCAAACGTGTTGGCCTGGTGGTGTTAGGCAAAGGGAATATTGGTAGCCAGTGGCTAAAGTTACTTGCGAAAGAGAAACACCATATTGAACAGGCACACCAGCTGACGCTAACGCTGTATGGTTTATTTGATTCGCGTGGCGGTGTGTTGTCTGAAGAAGGATTAGATCCGCTGCAGGTGCTGGATAGTTTTGATCCACAACCGGTGATCTGGGCGGAACTGCTGGTACAACTGGAGCAACATCCGTTTGATGAGCTGATTGTGCTCGATCTGACCGCCAGCGAAACAGTGAGTAGTTATTATCCGGAGTTTGCACAGATCGGCGCGCATCTGATCACGGCTAACAAATTTGCCGGCGCTGCGGAAAGTGCGTTTTATCAGCGTGTACGGCAAAGCTTTGCTGAACATCAGGTGCAATGGCGTTATAACGCCACCGTTGGTGCCGGTTTGCCGGTACAAGCTTGTATTCGCATGATGTTGGAGTCAGGTGATCGGGTGCATGGCATCTCGGGCATTTTTTCCGGTACGCTGAGTTGGTTATTCCAACAATATGATGGCTCGGTTTCATTTTCCGAGCTGGTGGATCAAGCCTGGCAGCACGGTTTGACTGAGCCGGACCCTCGCGAAGATCTGACCGGGCATGATGTGCGACGTAAGCTGCTGATCCTGGCACGTGAAGCGGGGTTAGAGCTTGAACCGGAGCACATCTCATTGCAAAGTCTGGTGCCGGCGGGTTTGGCTGAGATCCCACTGGAGAGCTTTTTTGAGCAATTGCCGGAATTAGACCATGCGGTGGAAACCGCGTTTGATGAAGCACAGGCTCACGGTAAAGTGCTGCGTTATGTCGCTCGTTTAGACCGCGATGGTTCCGCACGGGTAGGGCTGGATATGCTGGCGGCGGATCATCCGTTTGCGAATTTGCGCCCTTGCGACAATATTTTCTCGATAGAGACCGATTTCTATCGCACCAACCCGCTGATCTTGCAAGGGCCGGGGGCGGGTCGTGAAGTGACGGCGGCTGCGGTACAAGCCGATCTATGGAAGATTTGCGCGACCTTAAAATAACTCAGTAGGCGCGGAAGGAACCGCTGTTCGCCGCGCCGCTTCCCAGTTCATAAACTTCAATATAATCGACACTGGCGGTACGTGGCCCTGATTTTAGCCATTCAATCAGCTTATCCACAGCTTTGCTGTCGCCTTGCGCCACTACTTCGACTGAGCCATCGACCAGATTGGTGGCGTGGCCAGATAATCCTAAACGATGGGCTTCTTGTTGTGTGAAATAACGAAAGCCCACGCCTTGTACCATGCCGTATACCAGCACTTTTACACCCCGAGTTTGTGTCATGCGCTTAGCCCCGTTTATGCAGCTCATTGCTTTAAACTTAGTCATAATGCACGAGTACGACAAGTATCTCAGGTTGTGAAAGCGATCTGAATCGAGCTTTGCTGCGTATTGCACAAGATTAATTCGATCAATAGTTTACCTGTTCAGGACAGTATTATGCCGGAATTACCCGAAGTTGAAGTCAGCCGATTAGGGATCACGCCATGGATGGAAGGTGTGGTTGTTGAAAAAGTGGTGATCCGGCATCCGCGTTTGCGTTGGCCCATTCCATCAGAAATCCATTTGTTGGAAGGTCAGCCATTACGCGCAATCGAAAGACGAGCGAAGTATTTGCTACTGCACTCCACGTTGGGAACGGCGATTTTGCATCTGGGCATGTCTGGCCACCTGCGTATTCTTCCTATCGGTACACCAGCAGAAAAACATGATCATGTGGATCTGGAATTAGCCAATGGCAAGTTGCTGCGTTTTCATGATCCGCGTCGATTTGGTGCGCTATTGTGGACAACGGGCGACCCGCATCAACATCCATTATTAAAAAGCTTAGGGCCGGAACCATTAACCGATGCGTTTACCGCCGAGTATTTATGGCAACGCAGCCGCAAACCACGCAGTGCAATTAAACCGTGGCTAATGGATAACCATGTTGTGGTGGGGGTGGGGAACATTTACGCCAATGAGTCGCTGTTTATGGCGCACATTCACCCGAAACGGGCGGTGAATTCACTGACAATTGAAGAGAGCCAGGCATTAGTAGCGGCGGTGAAACAAGTGCTGGCCCGAGCCATCACCCAAGGTGGTACTACGTTGCGCGATTTTATGCGCATCGATGGTAAATCGGGTTATTTTGTGCAGGAATTATTGGTGTATGGGCGGGCCGGGCAAGCCTGTCAGGTGTGTGCGCATCCACTGGAAGAGCTGCGCTTAGGGCAGCGCAGCAGTGTGTTTTGTCCAATTTGTCAGCCGTTTGTCGGTGGTTATGACTGAGTGAGCTGCAATTGCTTGGTTTTAATCGCCACAGCGACATTGGGAGTAACAAATTGACCCGCATCACCACCATGTAGGGCAATTTCACGCACCAGCGTTGACGAGACAAAGGCATATTGTTCGGCGGGTGGCAGAAAGACAATTTCCATTTCCGGCATCATGCGGCGATACATTGCGGCCAGCTGCGATTCATATTCAAAATCACTGCCGGTGCGAATACCACGTAACAAGATAGTGGCTTGTTGTTGTTTCATGAAATCGATCAACAGATTACTGAAACCAGTAATGGTGACATTTGGCAGGCTTTGGCAAACCTCTGCCGCCAGCGCAATGCGTTCTTCTAACGTGAATAACGGCCGTTTTCCGGGGCTAGCAGCCACGGCAATCACGACGTCATCAAATAAGGCCGATGCGCGGCTGATCAGATCGAGATGTCCGCAAGTCAGTGGATCAAAGGTTCCGGGGAAAACAACTTTCTGACGCATGAGTTCAATGCTCACTAAAGATGAATATCGACTATTATAAATGTGATATCGCTGGTTTAGATACCGTGGCAGAGGGGACTTTGCAAAACGAAAGCGACAGGTTATTGTTGCGGCGTATTAATATACCAAGGGGATAACGTATGTCTGTGTTTTGGGGTGTAGTAGTTCGTTTATTGGTTGTTTCCTTACTGGCTCTGTCATTACCGACCCGAGCATCAATGATGTCCACTCAGGAAACCATTCCGGTTCATCAACTGAGTGAACGAGCGCATGTCATGCAATTCCTAGCCCGAGCTGATGTAGCAAAACAGATTGCTGCGCAGGGTGTGGATGTGGCACTGGTACAACAACGTGTGGCTGCGATGAGTGATGATGAAATCACCCAGTTATCCGGCAAGATTGATCAATTACCAGCTGCCGGCTCAGATATTTTGGGCGCTGCGTTATTTGTATTTATCGTGTTACTGGTGACGGATATTTTAGGCTTAACAAAAGTCTTCCCATTCACCCGTTCAGTACGTTAATACATGCATTTTCTAACGAAAGCCCACCTGTTACTGGTGGGCTGTTTATGGTTAGTTGGATGTGCCAACCATTTCCCCGAAACCCATTCCCCTGCCATTACCTCATCGAGCAAACAACTCGCCGTGCCATTTATTGTGCAGGATGATGCCTATTGTGGCCCTTCGGCATTAGCCATGGTATTGGCACAGCAAAACAAATCAGTGTCTGTTTCGTTATTAGCACAGGAAATGCTGTTACCTGCACGAGGTGGAGCATTACAGGCGGAACTGAAAGCCAGTGTCCGGCGGCAGGGTTATCTGGCGTATGAAACCGACCCCACATTACTGGCGTTATTGACGGAAGTGAATGCTGGCCGTCCGGTGATTGTGTTATTGAATTTGTCGTTTAACTGGTACCCGAAATGGCATTATGCCGTTGTGACCGGTTATGACCTGTCACGGCAGGAAATTATTGTGCATTCTGGGGCGCAGGCCAATCAGCACTGGTCGCTAACGCAATTTGATAATCTCTGGCAACGTAGCCATCGATGGGGTTTGCTGGTTTTAGCACCATCTGTGTTGCCGTCACCATCAATGCAAGAATCTCGTTATCTGCAAAGCATTGTTGATTTGGAAAAGACGGCAGGTTTGCCTCAGGCACAAGTAGCCTATCAGGCAACTTTGCAACGTTGGCCGAGCAATTTGACGGCCTTGATTGGTCTGGGTAATGCAGCGTATCAACAACATGATCTGGTTTTGGCGCAACATTGGTTTCAGCTTGCCGCCAGTTATCATCCGAATTCTGCAGTGGCGGCCAATAATTACGCACAAACACTGCTAGATAACGGTGACCCATCCAATGCATTTGTCTGGGCACAAAAAGCGGTGTTAGCCGATGGTGGTGTCCCTGCGCGCGACACCTTGCAGCAGGTTTTACGCGCATTACACGCGGAATAATGGTGTCAGTTATGTCATCTGGCGCTGAAGCAGGTAAAATTGACGGATCATTTTACTGAGAACCCAACATGACTGCTCCTCGTATTGTGAAGAGTGCCGGACAAATTTGTTGTTTTGATCCATTACTGGCTCCTGATTTCACCCCTGATTATTTTTCGGCGGATTACTGGCAACAACAAAATGCCATTACCGGGCAGTCGCATGGGCGAGGCATCACCTGGTTTTTACAGCATGAATCGGCGCATTGGGTTTTACGCCACTATTGGCGTGGTGGACTGATTGGCCGCCATATCCCCGATCAGTTTTGTTATACCGGTCTGCGTTGTACACGCTCATTTGCTGAATTTTCATTGTTACAAAAACTGGTGGACGATGAATTACCGGTGCCGCGTCCGGTTGCAGCGCGTATTGTGCCTCACGGTTGGCGCTATCAGGCTGACATTCTAATTGAACGAATTCCCAACGCAGAAGATCTGGTTCAATTACTGAAGTGTGAGCCGTTACCGCGTGAAACATGGCAACAAATTGGGCAGGTATTGGCGCAGTTTCATCAAGCCGGTGTCTATCATTCTGATCTGAATGCCCACAATATTTTGCGGGATAACGACGGCAAGATCTGGTTGATTGATTTTGATAAAGGCGCCATCCGTCATCCGGGGCGCTGGCAAGCAAAAAATCTGGCGCGTCTGTTACGTTCACTGCACAAAGAGTCGGCGTTACATCCACTGTTTCACTGGCAAATGGATGACTGGCAGCATCTGCTGGTGGCCTATCAAGCTTACCGTTGAGGCAATCTTGCTAATACGGTATCAATTGCCGTCAAACTCTTTTCTAATGCCCCCTGATTGGCGGCGACCACATCAAATGCGGCCATGCCCATCAGATGTTGTTGTTCTACGGAACCGAGTAGCTGCAGTACATGTGTTGCTAATTCGGTTTCATCATGAATGACCCGACAGGCTTTTTTGTCTACTAGTTGTCTGGTGATATCACTGAAATTAAAGAAATGTGGGCCAATCAACGTGGGTTTGGCCAGGGCAGCTGGTTCCAGCAGATTATGGCCGCCAACGGGCACTAAGCTTCCCCCCATGAAGGCAATATCGGCGATCTGAAAGAAATACGCCATTTCGCCCATGCTATCACCCAGCAGAACCGATTCTTGTGCTGTGACTAAACGTTGTTCGCTGCGTTGGCAGATGGCAAATCCTTGCTCCAGACATAATTTAGCTACATCAGTAAATCGTTGTGGATGACGAGGCACCAGAATTAACAACGCTTCGGGTTGCTGCTTACAGATTGCCTGATGTGCCCGCAGAATTGCTTCGTCTTCCCCTTTGTGGGTGCTAGCAGCGATCCACGCGGGGCGGTTGCCTAAACTCTGGCGGTATTGTTCACCTAATTCGATCTGTTTTTGATCCAATTGAATGTCAAATTTAATCGACCCAGTTACTGCTATCTGTGGTTGAGTGACCCCCAGTCGTTTGAAGCGTTCGGCATCATCGCGGTGCTGGCACAACAAAAGCGTTAGCGATTGGCTCATTTGCCGAAAGAAGTGACGGATGCGTTGATAACGCTGACAGGATTTTTCCGACAGCCGGGCATTCAAGATCACTACAGGTATGTTTTGCTTACCGCATTGCGCCAGTAAATTTGGCCACAACTCGGTTTCCATGATCAGTAAAGCTTGTGGCCGGATCTGTTTTATAAAGCGTTTTACTGCACCGGGATAGTCCAGCGGCGCATAGCGATGCTCTACCAAATCACCTAAACGTGCCGCTTGATCGGCACCGGTGCGGGTGGTGGTAGTTAACACAATTGATAATTCCGGATGCCGTTGTTTGAATGCTTTAATCAGCGGCGTAACGGCAATGGTTTCCCCGACACTGACGGCGTGGATCCAGATTGGTGCCTGGTTATTTGGTGGGGCGATCCAACCGAGATGTTCTTTCCAACGCGATCCAAAGCCGGGTTTTCCATGGCGAGGACGATAGAGTAGAAATAAGACCACCGGCGACAGTAAATAGATGAGCAAAGTATAAAATAAACGCATACATAGCGACCGGTAGGGATAAGGAGCGACAGTATCAGAAAAACCGATCATACTGGCAAGCGACGTTTGCTGGTGCAGTTGTTGTCTTATTGCGCCATTTTGAGGCAACGTAGCGAAAAAGAGCGTGATTGCCAAAATTATAGTCTGCTACGTAGATGGATATGTTGTTTTTAATTTTGGTGATTAAAACTGCATTATCTTAAATATGCAGTCATATAAACTACTTATGTTTGATATTTGTACTTCTGGCTCTATTTTTGCTAGAAATGCCGGTGATCTGTGTTGCTATTATGCTGTCTGGTCACGGGATATTTTTCACTCCCACTCTTGTCTTTCGCCATACGGCAGTGATAGAAAGCGTTTAAAACTATTATAGTTGTAAAATAAAAGGCCCAAATGGACTTGAAGTCCGCTAATCGAGGGAATCTGCATGAAGAAAATGTCTAAACTGATCGTAGCTGCAGCTGTTTCTGCAGCGCTGTTCGGCACTGGTTCTGCAATGGCTGAAGATACGATTAAAGTTGGTATTGCGGGTCCGGTGACTGGCCCTGTCGCGCAATATGGCGATATGGAATTTACCGGTGGTTTGATGGCGGTTGAGCAGATCAATGCTGCTGGTGGCATCAAAGGTAAAAAGCTGGAAGCGATCAAATACGATGACGCGTGTGATCCAAAACAAGCGGTCGCAGTAGCGAACAAAGTCGTGAATGATGGCGTTAAATTTGTTATCGGCCACCTGTGCTCTGACAGCACCTTGCCATCATCTGATGTGTACGAAGATGAAGGTATTCTGATGATCACGCCTGCAGCTACCGCACCAAAAATCACTGACCGTGGTTACAATCTGGTGTTACGTACTACTGGTCTGGATAGTGACCAGGGTCCAACTGCTGCTAACTACATCACTTCTGTGATCAAGCCAAAAACTATTGCAGTTATCCACGACAAGAAACAATACGGTGAAGGTATTGCAACTTCAGTGCATGAAACACTGAAGAAAAACGGTGCTAACGTCGTTGATTTCGAAGGTGTGACTGCTGGCGATAAAGATTTCTCTGCGTTGATCGCGAAACTGAAAAAACTGAATGTTGATTTCGTGTATTACGGCGGTTACCACCCAGAACTGGGTTTGATCTTGCGTCAATCAGCTGAAAAAGGCTTCACCGCTAAATTCATGGGTCCTGAAGGCGTCGGTAACAAAGACATTTCTGCGATTGCTGGTAAAGCGTCTGAAGGCATGTATGTCACCATGCTGAAAAAATACGACCAAGATCCAGCAAATGCTAAATTGGTTGATGCTTTCAAAGCGAAAAAACAAGATTACTCAGGTCCATTCGTATGGACTACTTACGCAGCTATTCAGGCTCTGAGTGCAGGTATTAACGCGGCCGGTGAAGAACCAGCTGATGTGGCTAAATATCTGCGTGCTAACAAAGTGAACACCGTTATGGGCCCACTGGAATGGTCTGCAACCGGTGATCTGAAAAACTTTAAATTTGGTGTCTATCAGTGGCACGCGGATGGTTCATCCAGCGTTCTGCAATAACACCTGATAATTTAAAAAGCGGGGCCGTTTCTGACAGCCCTGCTTTTTATTTATCGAGTCGCTCACTTTTTTTTCCGCGCTGATCCCCGTCCTTCGCGGATCACTCAGGAACAATGGTATATGTCTGAACAGATTTTTTACTTTATTCAGCAATTGCTGAATGGCCTGACTATCGGCAGCACGTATGCGCTGATAGCCATTGGTTATACGATGGTGTACGGCATCATCGGTATGATTAACTTCGCACATGGCGAAGTCTACATGATTGGGTCCTATATCGGATTCATGGTGATCACGGCATTAATGATGATGGGTATTGATAGCTCATTCTTGTTGATGGGATCTGCCTTTATCATCTCTATTCTGATCACCAGCTGTTACGGCTGGAGTATTGAACGAGTTGCTTATCGCCCGTTGCGCGGCAGCAACCGCCTGATCCCGTTAATTTCCGCCATCGGTATGTCGATCTTCCTGCAGAATGTCGTGCGTTTTGCGCAAGGTTCGCGTGATATTGCAATGCCAGCACTGGTGCAAGGTGGCGTTCAGTTTGGCTCTGCGATCAGTGTGTCATACATGCAGATCATCATCTTTGTTGTAACCTTTATCTCGATGTATGGCTTATCGCAGTTTATCTCTCGCTCCCGTATGGGGCGTGCGTGCCGTGCATGTGCAGAAGATATCAAGATGGCAAATCTGCTGGGTATCGATACCAACAACGTGATTGCCCTGACTTTCGTTATTGGTGCCGCGTTAGCGTCTATCGCGGGTATTTTGCTTGGTTTGTATTACGGCGTGATCAACCCATCACTCGGCTTTATGGCAGGTCTAAAAGCCTTCACTGCAGCGGTATTGGGCGGTATCGGTTCTATTCCTGGCGCCATGATTGGTGGCTTGATTTTAGGTGTGACGGAAGCGCTGACATCGGCTTACTTAAGTTCAGAATATAAAGATGTGGTGGCGTTCTGCTTACTGATCACGATTTTGTTATTAATGCCAACCGGTATTCTGGGCCGTCCAGAGGTGGAAAAAGTATGAAGCATCTCAAACAAGCCTCTGTTGCTGCTCTGCTGACACTGATTTTATCAGTGTGGTTGTTCTGCTATCAGTTACACACCGAAGGTGTTGGTATCACCGTTACCAGCCGCTTGCAGGAAAATGGCCTGCTAGTCGGTTTCGCCGTCGTGATCGTGTTTTTGTTCCAGCTATTTCAAGATCAGATTGGTCGCGGCTTCGCGGGTCTGAAAGAGCAAATGCCAGCGTTCTCGTTGCCAGTTGCGCGTTCTAATCCAAAACTGTTCCGTACCATGCAGCTGTGTTTGCTGGTCGCCATCTTGGTTATCCCATGCTTTGGTTCGCGCAGTGTGCTGGATCTGGGCACCTTGATTCTGATTTACGTGATGTTAGGTCTGGGTCTGAATATTCAGGTCGGTTTGGCGGGTTTGTTGGATCTTGGCTATGTTGGTTTCTATGCCATCGGTGCTTATACCTACGCGTTACTGAATCAATACTTTGGCCTCTCGTTTTGGGAAGCATTGCCTCTGGCTGGCGGTATGTCAGCGTTATTCGGTTTTATACTGGGGTTCCCGGTGCTGCGTCTGCGTGGCGATTACCTAGCAATTGTGACGTTAGGGTTTGGTGAAATTATCCGTATTTTGCTGAACAACCTAACCAGTGTTACTGGTGGCCCGAACGGTATTTCCAGCATTCCGAAACCATCCCTGCTGGGCTTGGAGTTTTCACGCCGGGCAGAAAATGGTGGGCATACCTTCCACGAGTTTTTTGGCATCAGCTACGATGCTAACTACAAAATCATCTTCCTGTATGTCATGGCGGTAGTGCTGGTGTTGTTCACTTTGTTTGTGATCAACCGTTTGTTGCGGATGCCACTGGGCCGTGCTTGGGAAGCGTTGCGTGATGATGAAATTGCGTGCCGTTCACTGGGTTTGAATCCAACCGTCATCAAGCTGACTGCATTTGCGATCGGTGCAGCATTCGCTGGTTTTGCCGGTAGTTTCTTTGCGGCACGTCAGGGCTTTATCAGCCCGGAATCGTTCACCTTCATGGAGTCAGCCATTATTTTGGCTATCGTCGTGCTGGGTGGTATGGGGTCACTGCGCGGGGTTGTTATTGCCGCGATCGTGATGACCGTATTACAACAATCGCAGTTGTTTAGTGAATACCGAATGCTGATTTTCGGGATCTTGATGGTAGTAATGATGTTGTGGCGTCCACAGGGTCTGGTGCCTATGACTCGTCATCATGTGGAGTTGCCTAAATGAGTAAGTTATTAGAAGTCTCTAATCTCTCCATGCGTTTCGGCGGCTTGCTGGCTGTCAACGGTGTGGCGTTACAACTCAGAGAAAAAGAAATTGTTTCTATTATCGGGCCGAATGGTGCCGGTAAAACCACCGTATTTAACTGTCTGACCGGTTTTTACAAACCAACGCACGGGGTGATCCGTTTCCGTGGTGAGGAAATCCAAGGGCTGCCGGGGCATGAAATCGCCCGTAAAGGCATCGTGCGGACTTTCCAGCATGTGCGTCTGTTTAAAGAGATGACGGTGCTGGAAAACCTGCTGGTGGCGCAACATCGCCACATGAATACCAATTTTCTGGCCGGTTTGTTGAAAACACCTGCATTCCGCCGCTCAGAAAAAGAAGCGTTGGATCGCGCAAAATTCTGGCTGGATACCATTGGTCTGACTGATTTATCCAACCGTTCTGCCGGTAATCTGGCGTATGGTCAACAGCGTCGTCTGGAAATTGCCCGTTGCATGTGTACGCAACCGAAGATCCTGATGCTGGATGAACCTGCCGCTGGTCTGAACCCGAAAGAAACTGAAGATTTGAACAATCTGATCCGCCAGTTGCGCGATCAGTTTGATGTTTCAGTGCTGTTGATCGAACACGATATGAAACTGGTCATGGATATTTCTGATCATATCTTCGTCGTGAATCAGGGCACGCCGCTGGCAGAAGGTAAACCTGCTGAAGTGCGTGATAATCCGGCCGTGATCAAGGCCTATTTGGGCGAATCATAGGAGATAGCCGATGTTAGAAGTAAAAAACGTCTCTACCTTCTACGGTAAGATTGCAGCATTAACTGATGTCAGTGTGCACATTAAAAAAGGCGAAATTGTTTCGCTGATTGGTGCCAATGGTGCCGGTAAAACCACACTGCTGATGACTATCTGCGGTGATCCGAAACCATCACAGGGCCAGATCCTGTTTGAAGGTAAAGACATTACTCAGGATTCAACCTCTTCCATCATGCGTGGTGATATTGCGATTGTGCCGGAAGGTCGTCGTATTTTCTCTCGTCTGACGGTGGAAGAAAATCTGAGCATGGGCGCATTCTTTATCAACGATAAAGAAGAAAAAATCGCGCTGATGGACGAGGTTTTCAATCTATTTCCGCGTCTGAAAGAGCGTATCAATCAGCGTGCAGGTACCATGTCTGGTGGTGAACAGCAGATGCTGGCGATCGGCCGTGCGCTGATGAGTAAACCGCGGTTGCTGTTCCTCGATGAACCATCACTGGGTCTGGCTCCGCTGGTGATCCAACAGATCTTTGACATCGTGCAGCAACTGCGTGAAGAACGTGGCATGACCATCTTTCTGGTGGAACAAAATGCGAATCAGGCATTGAAACTGGCCGATCGGGGTTATGTGTTGGAAACGGGTCGTATTGTGCTGGAAGACACCGGTGCTGCATTGCTGGCCAACCCTGCAGTACGTAACGCGTATCTGGGCGGTTAATTTTTTCAAAAACAGATCTTTTCTGTAACAATCGGGTAAACTGTGGGCATTCCGTCGAGGAGATAGTGAATGACTCAGTTTACCCGCATTTCTTTAGAACAAGCAGCCAAGCTGCTGAAACAACCTTCCGTTTGTCTGACTGATATCCGTGATGCGGCATCATTTAATGCTGCACATGTCGATAATGCATTCCATTTAACCAATGACACATTGCCTGCTTTTGTCGAGCAAGTTGCTAAAGATATCCCGGTTTTGGTGATGTGTTACCACGGTAACAGTAGCCAAGGTGCGGCGAATTATTTGGTGAGCTTAGGTTATCAGATAGTCTATAGCGTGGACGGTGGGTTTGAAGGCTGGAAACAAATTTATCCATTCACGGCCACGGTATGATTTTACTGATCCAACTCAATGATCCGCAGTTAGCGCAGATGCTGGCGGATTATTTACAAAGCCGCCATATGCCTTGTCAGTTGCAAGTCTCAGAAACTGGCGTTGCGTTGTGGTTGCTGGATGATAAACAAGCCGCTATGGCAGAACAGGAAGTACAACGTTTTGTTCGTGAACCGCATCATGCGCGTTATCGCGAAGCGGCCTGGCAACAAGAAAAACCGAGTTCATGGCGTTCCACCACCGATTCAGGATTATTAACGGAGCTGATGTTGCAAGCGCAACCGCTGATGTTGTTAGTGACGGTCCTGACTGCTGGGGTGTTCCTGCTGTATTGGTTAGCCATACCGGTTGAAACGTTATTATCCTTTCAATGGCCATGGCAGCACGGGCAAGTCTGGCGGTTGATCACACCGGTATTACTGCATTTTTCGGTTTTACATCTGCTGTTTAATTTGGCTTGGTGGTGGTATCTCGGTGGGCGCCTGGAGCATCGCTATGGTGCCGGTAAATTAGCCATATTGTTGTTCTCTGGCGCTTTGATCCCGAATGTATTACAAGCCATGGTGTCGGGGGCGGAGTTTGGCGGATTATCTGGTGTTACCTATGCGCTGATTGGTTATTTATGGCTACGCGAGCGCGGTTCAGACGATCAATCGCAAGTTGCAGTGTCTGACGGTCTGTTTATTTTTATGCTGTGCTGGTTGGTGGTTGGTTTCACAAACTTATTCGGATTAAATACCGCGAATTTAGCTCATCTGGGCGGTTTACTGGTGGGATTGATTCAAGGGTGGCGGGACAGCCATCGAGCTATCCCCAAAGACAATTAAACCAATTTATTGATAAAGATAGTTGGTGAAGATTAACTCGCGCACAATGGGCTTACCGGTTTCTTTCAGCAAACGCTCATTCACTTTATCCTGACATTCCTGACGGATAAGATCGCGACCTTTGAGTGAACGAATATGCTCAACCGTTTCTTTGCCTAGAACATCGTTAATGGTGTCGCGGATCAAGGGCTCGTGTTTTTGTACCAACGCAAGCTCACCGAGAGTATTAACCATGATCTCAATCTTGATGCGGATATATCCCATCTCGTTGTTGGCGGTGATGTAATTAGTAATGATTTCTGGATCAAGCGAGAAATAGGAAATGACGGGTTTGTTCGGATCAACCGCTTCTTTGCCTTCACCTTCGCCACCGCCTTCCGATGCCAGTGCCAGAAAGGGAAGCAGGCAGCATAGCCAAAACAAACGTAATATCGTTTTCATAAATGATTTCCGAAAGATGAGAGACAGTTAAATTCGGTGATAAGTAAATTGTTCAAGGCAAACGCAATTTCGTCAAGCGCGATCCACCGACAATGCGATCCGCTGCCTGATGTCACTCATATCGAGGCGCTGGCCTGGTCAGGCGCTGCATCAGTTATGCTACCAGAAAAATACAGGCACTGGTTGCAAGACTCCGGCTCGCTTACCGCAAAACTACAACAATATACCGCCTCTCTGTCATTGCAGCTACTCACCTCGGGTTGGCAAACAACAAGTTACGTTGATAGTTCACAGTTAATGCGACAAGTTTTGTTATCTGATGGACAACAACCCTGGATCTGGGGTTTAACAGTAGTCAATGCATTACAGCTTGCCAATGAGCCTGCGTTATCCAATTGGTCAACCGAGCCATTGGGCGTATTGCTGTTTGCCAATGATGACATTGGCTTGCGGCATTTTGAGGTGGCGGATTTTAGTCAGAGCGACGCTTTCTTGGCGATATTACCGGCTTGGGGTTGTTCGGCAATACAACCACTCTGGGGCCGGCGTTCTCGATTGCAGTTTCGCTCTTGTCAGATCTCATTGACGGAAGTTTTTTTACCTGAACACCCGATGTATGGAGTGTAGCAATGGTTTTTGTTTTACCCGCACAATGGCAACCGTATTGGCAGTTAGCCCGGTTAGATAAACCGATTGGCACCTTGTTATTGTTATGGCCAACATTATGGGCTTTGTGGTTAGCCGCTAATGGCATTCCACCGTTTTCTGTATTACTCATTTTTATTGCCGGGGTATTTGTTATGCGCTCGGCAGGTTGTGTAATCAACGATTATGCCGATCGTAACGTGGATGGTTATGTAAAACGCACCGCATCACGTCCGTTACCAGCCGGTCGTCTGTCGACCACGCAAGCATTACTGTTTTTTTCGCTGCTCGTGTTCGTGGCGTTTGTTTTGGTGTGGCAACTGAATCAATTCACGATTTATCTCTCTATCGGTGGGTTGCTGCTGGCAGCCATTTATCCATTCATGAAACGGGTAACGTCATTACCACAATTGGTGTTAGGGATGGCATTTTCCTGGTCGATCCCAATGGCGTATGGTGCGGTAGCTGGGCATTTGAGCCTGACCACTTGGCTGTTATTTTTGGCTAACTTAGTCTGGACCATTGCCTACGACACCATGTACGCCATGGTCGATCGCGACGATGATTTAAAGATTGGCGTGAAATCGACGGCGATTTTGTTTGGCCGTTATGACCGGCATTACATCGCATTATTGCAATGCCTGACGCTCGGTTTGTTGTGTCTGATCGGTTGGCTGGAACAACTTTCACCGAGTTATTATCTGCTATTGCTGCTGGCGAGTGGATTCTTTGTTTACCAGCAATGGCTCATTCGCCATCGTCAGCGCGAGGCGTGTTTTCGTGCTTTTCTGAATAATAACTGGGTGGGAATGTGCGTTTTTATTGGAATAATACTCGCTTCCTAGGCTCAAATACCGCGATGCCCTTTGCTTGTGACAGATAACTGTATATACTCACAGTTATCTGTATAAAAACACAGGCTTATCTCATGAAGCAGTTAACTCCCCGTCAAGCCGAAGTATTGGCGCTTATTCGTTCAGCAGTGCAACAAACTGGTATGCCGCCGACGCGTGCTGAAATTGCTTCCGAGCTTGGTTTTAAGTCCGCGAATGCGGCAGAAGAACACCTGAAAGCATTAGCCCGTAAAGGTGTCATTCATATGATGCCGGGAACGTCACGTGGTATTCAATTGTTAAATGAAGAGCCGGAAGAAGAAGATCTGGGTTTGCCATTGATTGGTCGTGTGGCTGCCGGAGAGCCTATTCTGGCGGAACAGCATATTGAGACCCACTATAAAATTGACGGTGCATTGTTTCATCCGCATGCCGATTTCTTACTGCGCGTGCAGGGTATGAGCATGAAAGACATCGGTATTTTGGATGGTGACTTACTCGCGGTGCATAAAACAACACAAGCCAATAACGGGCAAGTGGTTGTTGCACGGGTAGGCGATGATGAAGTAACGGTGAAACGGTTTGAACGCAAAGGGCATGTGGTGCGTTTACTGCCGGAAAACGAAGAGTTACAACCGATCGTAGTCGATCTGACGCAAGAAGCGCTCAGTATTGAAGGTTTGGCTGTTGGCGTGATCCGTAACGGCAGTTGGATGTGATTGAGATATAGCACAGTGAGTCGGCAATCGGCTCACTGTGAGTTCAATGTATTAAATGGCGCCGTAGAAACCTAACTGGCGCCAGCTTTCATACACAAATACTGATACCGCGTTGGAAAGATTCATACTGCGACTTTGTGGCAACATTGGTATCCGTAAGCGTTGTGCTTCCGGTAAGCTTTCAATGATCGACATTGGCAAGCCGCGGGTTTCTGGGCCAAATAACAACACATCACCTGCGACAAAACCTGCTTCGGACGGATACGCTTTGCCTTTGGTGGTGCAGGCAAAAATTCGGGCATTGCCCACCGAACTCAAAAACTCGTCGAAATTAGCGTGACGTTTGATGTCGGCAAATTCGTGATAATCCAGCCCGGCACGGCGTAAACGTTTGTCATCCCAAGCGAACCCCATGGGCTCTATCAGATGCAAAAAATAGCCAGTATTAGCGCATAGACGAATAATATTACCAGTGTTGGGTGGGATCTCAGGTTCATACAGCGCAATGTGCAACATAATAGGTCTGTGTATTTCTTTCGCTAGTGAGTAGAAGGCGACTGCCATTTTTGTCAGTTAATCGACAAAAGTGTGGGTAACTTCGCTAAAAATTGATCTTTTATCAAGAAGCAAAATCTTAGTGGGTTGTATTATTACATATATAAACGTTGTTCTCTCATCCTATGACACACAATGTCTGAATGATGGCGAATGAATTCATCGCGAGTAGAAAGATATATTATGCAGCTGACTCTATTTACGGATTATGCGTTACGTACGCTGGTTTTTTTGGCATTACAGCCAGAAAAACAATTATCCACAATTACGGAAGTAGCTGATCGATTTACTATTTCTCGTAATCATGTGGTTAAAATTGTGCATCAGCTGGGCATGAAAGGCTACATTGAAACCATTCGTGGTAAACATGGTGGTATCCGTCTTGCTCGCCCATGTCTGGAGATCAATCTGCGTGATGTGATCGCGGATATGGAAAATGTCACCTGTCTGCTGGATTGTCAGCGCGAAGGGTGTCGTTTGGCGCCTGGTTGCCGTTTTCAGGCCATTATGCGAAAAGCGATGCGCGCGTTTCTGGGCGTATTGGCAGAATATACGCTGGATGATCTGGTACGAGATAAAGAACGGATGTGTGGTTTGTTAGATTTGGAAATTCCGGTTACCACCGTCAGCGAAGCGTAAAAATCAGGTTGATGAAAAAGCCACATGGTTCACATGTGGCTTTTTTGTTTCTGCGGATCTGTGTGTTTTAGTCTTTCCAGAAGGAAGGGAATAACAACACTACGATCGTCAGTATTTCTAACCGGCCCAACAGCATATCGGCAGCCAGTACCCATTTTGCGGGATCAGGAATCGCTGCATAATTGCCAGATGTGTTGATCACTTGCCCCATACCTAAACCAACATTACTCACCGCAGTCATCGCTCCGGAAATTGCATCGAGTGGTGGGATTTCCATTAATCCTAACAGCGTAGCACTGCAGATAATAACGGCCAGATAACTCAAAACAAACGCAACGATGGAACGGACAATCGCATCATTCACCGGGCGACCGTTATATTTTTGCGGGAATACACCAGCAGGATGCATCAGTTGGCGAGCTTGTTTCTGGAACAGTGCTGCAGCAATTTGAATGCGGAATATTTTCAAACCACCGGATGTTGAGCCAGAACAAGCACCTAATAGCATGAGGAAGACAAACAGGATCGTTGTCATGCTACTCCAAGTGCTGAAATCGGTGAGCCCAAACCCGGTGGTAGTGAGAATTGAAACCACATTAAAAAACGCAATTCGTAACGAATCTTCCAAACCAAATACATTGCGATACCAAAGCCACCCAGTCATCAGCAAGCTGATAATCACAACCAGCCAAAAGAAGCCGCGGACCTGTGCATCGCGGAACAGTAACCCTTCACGTCGCCGAATACTCTGCACGTACAGCATAAAAGGCAAACCGCTTAAGAACATAAACAGACAGGCAACCCATTGGGCTTTAACCGAAAAAGCGCCCATGGAGGCATCATGCGTTGAAAACCCGCCACTACTGAGGGTGGTCATAGCGTGGTTGATGGCATCAAACAAACTCATATTACTGAGCCAGTAGCTGACACAACACAGGATCGTCAGACCGATATAGGCACCCAGAATATTCCGTGCGACAGCGGATATCCGTGGCGAATCTTTTTCAGTGCGGTCTGATGATTCCATTTGGAATAGTTTCATCCCGCCAATGTTCAGATACGGCAGTACCGCGACGGCCAAGATAATAAATCCTATCCCGCCCAACCACTGCAACAATGATCGCCAGAGCAAAATTGCAGGTGGCAGATGGTCTAAACCGCGCAAAACCGTAGAACCAGTCGTGGTAATTCCCGACATAGCTTCAAAATACGCATCGGTAAAACTGAGCTTACTGAGGAACAAGAAAGGCAGCGCGGCAAAGGCACAGGCAATCAGCCATACCAGTGTCGTCAGCACAAACATATCTCTGACGCTCAGTCGGAAAGCTTGTTGGTAACCGGCGCGGGTAAACACTAATGCCGCAACATGCGTTAACACTGCTGAGGCTAAAAATTCAGCGGTGCCGGCAGTGCCGCTAGAAAATGCGACCACTAATGGTAGCCACATAAACAGCGCCAGTTTTGACAACGTCAAGCCAATGACAAAGCTGATAGGTTTAAAATTAATCATATGGCCTACAAGAAGAACGGACTTGGTTGGAATAGACGTTCAACCTCAGGGATATGTTTTTTATCAACCAAAAACATTACCACGTGGTCATCTTGCTGGATCACGGTCGTGTCGTGGGCAATTAACACTTCATCGCCGCGCACTACTGCACCAATGGTTGCGCCTGGCGGCAGTTTCAATTCACCAATGGAACGGCCGACTACTTTTGAGGTATGTTCATCGCCATGCGCAATGGCTTCGATGGCCTCGGCAACCCCACGACGTAACGAATAAACGTTGGCAATGTCCGCGCGACGAACATGAGTCAGCAGGGCAGAAATGGTCGCTTGTTGTGGTGAAACCGCAATATCAATGGTACCGCCCTGCACCAGATCAACATACGCACTACGCTGGATCAGCACGATAGCTTTGCGCGCACCGAGTTTTTTCGCCAGCATCGCGGACATGATATTGGCTTCATCATCGTTGGTGACGGCAATAAAGACATCGATCTGCTCGATATGTTCTTCCTGTAGCAACTCTTGATCAGCTGAATCACCGCAGAAGACAATCGTTTCTTCCAGCATTTCGGATAACACTTCAGCGCGCTCTGGATTACGTTCGATCAGTTTTACGCTGTAACGGCCTTCCAGCTGACGGGCTAACCCGGCACCGACATTACCACCGCCGACAATCATGATCCGGCGATATGGGCTTTCCAAACGCTGAAGTTCTGACATAACGGCACGAATGTGGCCGGATGCAGCAACAAAGAAGACTTCATCATCCGCTTCGATAATGGTGGTACCCTGCGGACGAATCGAGCGCCCTTGGCGGAAAATAGCCGCCACACGCGTGTCGATGTTCGGCATGTGTTCTTTCAGCGTGGCCAGTGCATTACCAACCAGAGGGCCACCGTAATATGCTTTTACGGCCACTAACCCCAGTCGTCCACCGGCAAAGTCAGCCACCTGCAATGCGCCCGGATATTCAATCAACCGGCGCATATATTCGATTACTAATTGTTCTGGGGAGATCAGGTGATCAATATGGAACACTTCGCCTTTGAATAGTTTTTCCCGTGCCGATAAGTAAGCATGGGAGCGAATGCGAGCTACTTTGTTCGGCACATTAAACAGCGAATAGGCAATTTGACAAGCGACCATGTTGCATTCATCACTGCTGGTGACAGCAACTAGCATATCGGCATCATCGGCCCCCGCTTCGCGTAACACACCAGGGTATGAGCCAGGGCCGCAAACGACACGCAGGTCATATTTATCCTGGAGTTCACGCAAGCGCTCAGCATCGGTATCAACCAGTGTGATTTCGTTATTCTCACCGACCAGATTTTCCGCCAGCGTACCGCCAACCTGGCCTGCGCCGACAATGATGATCTTCATGCTGTCACCTGTTTAGTCAATTTGGCGTAGAAAAAGCCATCCATATGCTGCTCTCCAGGGTAAATTTGCCAACCAGGTTGTTGTGCCGTGTCTTGTTCGTTTAATGGAACGTGAATAGCATCGATGGTTTTTTCTAAGAAAGCTTTAATTTGAGTACTGTTTTCGTCAGATAAAATGGAGCAAGTGGCATACAGCAAGGTACCACCGGGTTTTAATTGTAGCCACATCGCATCAAGGATACTGCTTTGTAGGCGGGCTAATTCGGCAATATCTTCCGCGCGACGCAACCATTTAATGTCCGGATGGCGACGGATCACGCCAGTTGCAGAACAAGGTGCATCTAATAAAATGCGATCAAATTGCGGGCCTTGCCACCATTGTTCCGGCTGACTGGCATCGCCGTGAATGAGCGTTGCGTCCAGTTTGATCCGTTGCAGATTTTCTGCCACCCGCTGCAATCGGGTTTCATCAAAATCGACTGCAACCAGTTGTTTTAGTGCTGGCTGGCGCTCCAGAATATGTGCCGTTTTACCACCTGGTGCGGCGCAGGCATCCAAAATCAACTCATCGGCTTGTGGCTCTAATAACCAGGCTGCATGTTGTGCTGCCGCATCTTGTACCGAACAAGCGCCGTCCGCAAAGCCTGGTAATTCATTCACATCACAGGCTTTTTCCAGTAATAGTGCCGAGGCGCAACTAGCGTGGGGAGTGCTGTTAATGCCTAATGCAGTTAGTTGCTGCTGATAATCTTCCCGTGACTGTCGACTCAAATTCACGCGCAGCCACATGGGCGGATACTCATTACCTGCCTGTAACACCGAAACATAACCATACTGACAGGATTGTTTGATCTTTTTCAGCAACCAGCGTGGATAACTAAAGCGGGTTGCTTCGTTTTTATCTGCCGCTTGCAGTAATTCTTCCTGTTGGCGTTGCGCATTACGCAACACGCCGTTGATCATGCCACGGAAACTATCGCCATTCATGATCTTGGTGGCATTCACGGTTTCAGCTAAGGCCGCATGCGGCGGAATTCGGGTATAAAACAGCTGATACAGACCGACCAGCAATAAATAGTGCAGGGAGCGGTGTTTTCCTTTCAACGGGCGTTCAATCAATTGTTCCGCGATAAACTCTAAACGGTTCAGCCACCGTAAGGTGCCGTAACAAAGTTCCTGTAATAATGCGCGATCTTTAGCCGGAATAAGCTGTTGAGCTGCAGGCAACGCGGCAGACAGGGAATATCCCTGTTCTACGACCTGAAACATAACCTTGGCTGCGATTGCCCGAACTTTCATAAATACCACTCAATAAAAAATTAAGGCAGAAGATTGCCCGGTAGGAAGAGATCCTGACGCGCATTGAAAACATCCGCAAACGGCATGGCTTTTTTGCCCGGCAATTGCAGTTGTTTAATCCGTAAAATGCCCAGGCCAGTGGCAACATCCAACCCGTCTTTACTGGCTTGGATAATGGTTCCGGCTGGTTGATGGCTACTATCGGTTAAAACCTCAGCTTGCCACACTTTGATATTCAGCTCTGCCAACTGAAAATAGCTGGCAGGCCAGGGGTTAAAGGCGCGGATACAACGCTCAATAAAACTGGCTTCCTGCTGCCAATCAATACGAGCTTCTTCCTTGGTGAGCTTTTTGGCATAGGTTGCCAGCTCGTTATCCTGTTTTTCCGGCTGCGCTGTTCCGGTCGCGATTTGCTGAACAGTAGCTAATAAACCTTTGGGGCCTTCTACCGCTAGTTTTTCATACAAGGTCGCACTAGTTTCTTCCGGAGCAATCGGGCAAATAATCTTATGCAGCATATCGCCGGTATCCAGCCCAATATCCATCTGCATGATGGTAATACCAGTTTGGGCATCACCAGCCCAAATCGAGCGTTGGATGGGGGCGGCTCCACGCCAGCGTGGTAACAACGAGCCATGCACATTGATGCAACCCAAACGGGGAGTATCGAGTATGGCTTGTGGTAACAATAAGCCGTAAGCTACGACGATCATCAGATCAGCATCTAATGCTTTTAATTCCTGTCGTGCGGCTTCCTCTTTAAAGTTAATCGGCTGAAAAACAGGGATCTGATGCGTGAGCGCCAGTGTCTTGACTGGGCTTGGGGTGAGTTTATTGCCCCGGCCAGCCGGTCTGTCCGGCTGGGTGTAAACACCGACCACCTGTAAATCAGCATCTAGCAGTGCTTGCAGGTGTTGGGCAGCAAAATCAGGTGTTCCGGCAAATATAATGCGAAGATTATGCACAGATGATTCCATCAGGATGAGCGTTCAATACGTGCCTGCTTTTCCAGCTTCTGCCGGATCCGCTGCCGTTTCAGTGGCGACAAATAATCGACAAATAGCTTGCCGACCAGATGGTCCATTTCATGCTGCAAACAGATCGCCAGTAAACCATCGGTTTCAATCTCAAAAGGCTCACCATGGCGGTCTAAAGCACGGACTTTGACCCATTCTGCTCTCGGTACTAATGCCCGACATTCAGGAACAGAGAGACAGCCCTCTTCAATGCCTGTCTCGCCACGTTTCTCAATCAGCTCCGGATTAATTAATACTGTGGCTTGACTGTGATCTTCCGAGATATCTACGACTATAATTCGTTTATGAATATTGACCTGTGTCGCAGCCAGGCCAATCCCTTCTTCCAGATACATAGTTTCAAACATATCCTGTATGATATGTTCGAGATCTGGGGTGATTTTTTCGACCGGCGTTGCAATTTTGCGCAACCGTTCATCAGGAAAACGTAAAACTTCCAGTGTGGCCATATAATTAATTAATACTCGTATATCGTAACTGTCAGCCTGATTTTAGTCGGCTGGCGTCCAAAATAACAGCCGTCCGGCATAAACGGGACAGGGATGATTATGAAACTACGTTATATTTCGCTTTTTTTGGTGTCAGCATTGTTCGCCTTTCAGGCGAGCGCCGATACTTTGTCATTACGCAAAGACCATCCAGATAAATATATTGTCAAAAAAGGCGATACATTATGGGATATATCCGGCCGGTTTCTGACTAAACCGTGGTTGTGGCCCCGGTTATGGGACATGAATAAACAGATCAAAAACCCACATTGGATTTACCCTGGCGATCGTTTGCGCCTCAAATGGGTTAATGGTCAACCGAAGCTAGTTTTAGACCAATCTGATGCTCGTGAAGGGAAACATCATATCAAGTTAGCACCTAAGGTACGTATTGAAGAAAATCAGTCGCCGGTGTCTACCGTCGAACTTTCAGAAATATCACAATTCTTACGCGCCGACATGGTCGCCGACATGAATACCGATCTTGAGCATGTACCGTATGTTCTAGGTGAAAATAACGACACCAGTATTTTTATGTCGCAAGGACAAACTATACACGTACGGGGAAAAGCAGATCTGAATACACACTATGGCGTGTATCATGTGGGCAATACCTATAAAGATAACCAAACCGGAGAAGCGCTTGGGCGTCAGCTTGAGTTGGTGGGGGTTGTGCAGCCAAAAGAGGTTGGTGATAACAATATTACCACCGTTGAGGTAGTCACGAGTTTCAGTGAAATCCGACGCGGTGATCGGCTACTGCCAATGCTGAGTGAAAGCAGTATTGACGCATTTTTTATTCCAGAGCCGGGTAACCTCACTAAGCCTGCGCATATCATTGACATTCCGATGAAGAGCACTTATGTAGGCAAATATGACACTGTCATTATTGACAAAGGTGCCCGAGAAAATCTGAAACCAGGCGATGTTTTCGGTATTGTTCGTCCAGGTGCTGAAGTGGTGGATAATGGCCCTGATCATGTCTCTTACCAACAAGATAGTTCTATTGGCCAGAAGTTGATGAATAAGCAATCAACGGTGCTCAGTGCTGATCATATTGGTGAAGTGATGGTTATCAAGGTCTACCAGAAAACCAGTTTAGCGATAGTGATGAACAGTCGTGATATGGTGCGTGCTGGTTATGCGGTGGAAAACCCTTGAACACCCGTTGTTGCAAGATGAATTAGCTCTGTGGTTACATCTTGTTGCGCTTCCTGGAATTGGCCCCATTAAAGGGGCCAAATTATTACAGCAATTTGCCATTTCTGAGTTAATCACCTGTAGTCCCGGGCAGTTATCTGCTGGTGGCTGGAATGAGGCTCAGATCCGTCAGTGGCTTGATTTCTCCCCTAGCAATTACCAATCGATCATTGATTGGGGGCATGAGACAAACCAGCATATTCTGCATTTTGATCATCCGGCGTATCCATCCTTACTGCGCAATGTTGTTGGCGCACCATTAGTTTTATTTATCACTGGTAGTCTAACCGTCATTAATGAACTCCAGCTTGCTATCGTCGGTTCAAGAAAACCGTCTTCCGATGGCCGAGATGCCGCACATAGTTTGACGCGCGAATTGGTGCAAACCGGCTTGGTAATTACCTCTGGGTTGGCGTCAGGTATTGATGCCATTAGTCATCAAACTGCGCTGCAATGTGGTGGCCGAACCATTGCAGTACAAGGCTGCGGGCTGAATCAGATTTATCCGTCTAAACACCGCGCGTTAGCTCATCAAATTCTCGAACAGGGTGGGGCATTGGTTTCGGAGTTTTTCCCGGATACTTTGCCACGGCCTGAACATTTTCCTCGTCGCAACCGTATTATAAGTGGATTGTCTGTTGGTACATTGGTGGTTGAGGCTGCCGAAAAAAGTGGTTCATTGATTACGGCACGGTATGCGGTGGAACAAAACCGGGAGGTCTTTGCCGTGCCGGGCAGAGTAAATAACCACAATGCACGAGGTTGTCACCGATTAATTCAACAAGGGGCAAAACTTGTTTGCGATGCGGCCGATATAATAGAAGAGATAGGTATTTTTCCTCTGCCGGTTGTTGAGCAAACGGTCGCTCACCATCGACAGGAAGAATCTTTATCTGATTTGCCATTTTCCCGATTGTTAGATAACTTAAGAAGTAATGAAGTAACAGCAATAGATGTTATTGCTGCGACCAGTGGGTTACCTGTTCAGGAGGTGATGACAGAATTAATCACGCTCGAATTAGAAGGATTAATTTTGTCAGTGCCGGGTGGTTATGTGCGAACGAGGAGTGCCTAATTATGTTTGATGTCTTAATGTACCTGTTCGAAACATATGTACAAAGTGAATTGGATTTCATGGTTGATCAAGATGCCCTGACTGACGAACTCACGCGTGCCGGCTTTCAAAAACCTGAAATATATAAAGCATTATCCTGGCTGGAAGATCTGGCTGCTCTCCATGATAGCCCTGATGCACCAGAATATACGGCGTGCGCATCTGACTCATTCCGTATTTATGCGGCTGAAGAAACATTAAAATTAAGCACCGAATGTCGCGGATTCCTGCTGTTTCTGGAACAGATCCGCGTGTTGAATTGTGAAACCCGAGAAATCGTTATTGAACGCCTGATGGAGTTGGATACAACAGAAATTGAACTGGATGACCTGAAATGGGTCGTCATGATGGTATTGTTCAATTTGCCCGGCGGGGAAAATGCCTGCCACCAGATGGAAGAGTTAATGTATGAACCGGATGTGGTCACGATCCAGTAACAAGGCGCTACATCCGTAATGAGTAAAATTGATAGCAATTTGTTTAATGTCCAGGAACATGCTCTGGATAAAGAGTACCGTCTTTGTCCGGAGTGTGGTGGTTCACTGAGCCTGCGCAAGAGCAAGCATGGCTTGTTTCTTGGCTGTGAAAACTATCCTACCTGCCAATATATGCGGCCCTTACAGCAACACAGTGTACTGACAGAAAAAGTGCTCGACGATTCCTGTTGTCCTGATTGCGGTAAACCACTCGCGATAAAAAAGGGGCGCTTTGGGTTATTCATTGGTTGTACCGGTTATCCAGAATGCCAGCATATTGAAACCAACAGCCCATTGCCGGAGACGGCATCGGAACTACCTATCTGCCCGCAGTGTCACCATGGGCAACTACAGGCTAAGACCTCGCGCTATGGGAAGACATTCTATGCCTGCAGTGATTATCCAAAATGCAAATATGCGATTAACGATAAACCGGTAGCTAAAGTCTGCCCGCAGTGTGGATTCGCTATACTAGTAGAGAAACGGACACGACAAGGAATTCGTTTTTGTTGTCCGCAAAAGAGCTGTAACTATAGCGATGAATCACTATAATGTGACGCACAGTCAGTTTTGTAACAATTCTTTAACCTGAAGCAAGGAAGTTCCTCTCATGTCAAATTCATTTGTAGCGATCCTGATGGGCTCTGATTCCGATTTCCCGGTCATGCAGACTACCCTTGAAGTGTTGAAATCATTCGATATCCGCTATGAAGTTAAGGTGACATCTGCGCATCGTACGCCGGCAGCAACTCATGCTTATGTTACGGATGCAGAAGCGCGTGGCTGTAAAGTCTTTATCTGTGCAGCCGGTCTGGCTGCTCATTTGGCCGGTGCAGTGGCCGGTATTACTACTCGCCCAGTCATTGGTGTACCTATTGATGGCGGTCCACTCAAAGGCTTGGATGCCCTGCTGTCTACAGTGCAGATGCCGGGTGGCGTGCCAGTAGCAACTGTTGCAATTGGTAAAGCTGGCGCTAAAAATGCCGGTTATCTGGCTGCACAAATGTTGGCAGTTGCTGACGACGCATTGGCGCTTAAAGTCAAAGCAGAGCGTCAGAAAAACGCCGATGAAGTGATAGCAAAAGATGCTGCTTTACAAGCTCAACTGAAATAATTAAGGAAGGCGACATAAGTCGCCTTTATTCTTCATGACGCAAAATATACAACAAGCGTGTCAAATTCTGCATTCTGGTGGCGTGATTGCTTACGCAACAGAAGCTGTCTTTGGGCTCGGATGCGATCCGGATAATGAAGCTGCAGTGCATAAACTGTTACAGATAAAGCAGCGCCCGGTAGAAAAGGGTTTGATCTTGATTGCGGCAGAATGGCAACAATTAGCACCCTATCTGGATATCAGTACTCTTAGTCCCGAGCAATTGCAGCGCGCACATGACTCTTGGCCTGGTCCTTATACATGGGTCTTTCCAGCTAAAATGGCGACACCCAAATGGCTAACTGGTCAGTTCAGTTCATTGGCGGTTCGGGTCAGTGCACATCCACAAGTGCGAGAGTTATGTCAGTCATATGGTAAACCGCTAGTATCAACCAGTGCTAATCTGACATCATTTCCTGCTTGTCGCACAGAGCATGAAGTTCGTTTACAGTTAAGCGAACGAATTGACTATATATTGCCGGGTGAAGTTGGGGCTAATCCTAATCCATCAGAAATCCGGGATGTGATGACAAATCAATTGCTCCGGGCAGGGTAACGGCTATCCTGCCCAGAATAATAAATAGAAAGAGGCAGATCATGGATCGTTACGCTGTTTTTGGTAATCCGATTAATCACAGCAAATCACCGTTTATTCATACCCTGTTTGCACGCCAAACGCAGCAACAACTCAGTTATGAAAAGATAGAAGCGCCAATTGATGAATTTGTCGGCACGATACGACGTTTTTTTAGCGAAGGTGGCAAAGGTGCTAACATCACGGTGCCATTTAAGGAACAGGCTTTCCAGCTGGTTGATCAGCTATCACCGCGCGCTAAATTAGCCGGTGCTGTGAATACCCTAAAGTTAACCGATGATGGCGTCTTACTGGGGGACAACACAGATGGCGCGGGTCTGATACAAGATCTGAAATATCATCTGGAAGAACTTAGCGGAAAAAAAATTCTATTATTAGGCGCTGGTGGCGCATGCCGTGGTGTATTGGGGCCGTTGTTGGAACAACAGCCTGCCGAAATCGTTATTGCTAACCGAACAGAAAGTAAAGCGGAAGAGCTAGCGCAACATTTCTCCTCAATGGGAAAAATCAGAGCCTGTCAGTTTACGAATTTAGAGGAAAGCTTTGATCTGATCATCAATGGAACTTCAGCCAGCTTGTCCGGTTCGGTACCCGATATCCCAGTCTGCGTCATCGGAAATAACACTGTAACCTACGACATGATGTATGGCAGTCAAGAGACCGCATTTAACCTTTGGGCCAAACAGCATGGTGCAATAAAAACCATTGATGGCCTCGGTATGCTGGTGTGTCAGGCGGCAGAAAGCTTCGCTATATGGCGCGGGATCCGCCCCGGCACGCGACAGGTTATCCGCGAATTGCGGCGTAACCTAACCGGGGCGTAATAGCTAACTGGTCGTTTCAGCCATGAACTCATTTTTCAGTAACACATAATTAGCGGAGGAGTGAATGAAAAACGCTCGTTCCTCTTCTGTTAATGCACGACCTTGTTTTACCGGGTTACCAACATAAACGTAACCTGACTGTAGACGCTTTCTTGGCGGCACTACAGAACCAGCCGCAACAATCACATCCGATTCAATTTCGGCACCATCCAGAATGACTGCCCCCATCCCCACCAATACCCGATCTTGGATCACACAGCCATGTAACACTGCTTTATGCCCAATAGTGACATCGTCACCAATAATTAACGGATAGCCCGATGGGTTCGTTTCTGAGATCCGGTTGACGTGCAATACCGAGCCGTCTTGTACATTACTGCGTGCACCGATACTAATATAGTTAACATCACCACGAACGACGGCCATTGGCCAGATACTGACATCATCTGATAAACGAACATCGCCGATCACACAGCTCTGCATATCAATATATACAGCATGACCTAACTGAGGTTTTATACCCCGATAACTTCGAATAGCCGACACGATAAGACCCATTAAAATGAAATTGTGGATAAGATTGTTTATATCTTGCGATAAATCTAGATCAAGTTGTAGATAAACGATTAAATCAATAAATCTTCAAAAAAGCGCTTGCCTAAAAAAGTGGGGTCCCTATAATGCGGCCCCACTGAGACGGCAGACGCCGACACAGAGCGAGTTGAGAGGTTGTGACGAACAACGCTTGACAAGCAAAAGGGAAAGCGTATGATTCGCGTCCCTGGCCTTAGCGCCACGCTCTTTAACAATATATCAAGCAATCTGTGTGGGCACTTGCGTAGA